>NZ_AJQF01000463.1:0-21702 GCF_000261705.1 Bradyrhizobium genomosp. III
GCCGCGATCACAGTATTTGCGCCAGGGCGCGGCGGCCATGCCAATGATGAGCCGAACCGGATCTGCGCGCCACACACGCTTCTTGCCGCCGCTGCAGAGTTCGGCAAGGGCGCGCGCATTCCTGTCACATGGCTCGTTGCAACCAATGACAGCTATTTTTCGCCGGCGTTTTCAAAGGGCCTGGCCGACGCATTTCGCGGCAGCGGCGGCAAAGTCGACTTCCACACCTCGCCGGCCGCCGGCAGCGAGGGGCACTGGATGATCGAAAGTGAGGCCGGCGTCAAAGCCGCGAGCGGGGAGCTCGTGGGTGCGCTGAATAAGGGCAGGCCAACCGCGACCAAGAAGCCATGACGCTGTATTTCCTGGTCAAATTTCTCCATGTGCTCGGCGCCATCGTCATCCTCGGCACCGGAACCGGCATCGCCTTCTTCATGCTGATGGCGCATCGCACCGACGATGCGGAGTTCATCGCGCGCACCGCTTCGGTCGTCGTCATCGCGGACGCAATCTTCACACTGTCGGCCGTGCTCCTCCAGCCGGTCACGGGCGGCTTGCTGATGATGCTCTCGGCGACGTCGATCACCGAGCGCTGGCTGCTCGCCTCGCTCGTGTTGTATGCCGTCGCCGGCCTGTTCTGGATCCCTGTCGTGTTCATGCAGATCGAGATGCGCGATCTCGCGCGAAAGGCCGCGGAGCAGCACAAGGCGCTGCCACAACGATACTTCGTCCTGTTTCGCCGCTGGTTCGCGTTCGGCTTCCCCGGTTTCGGCGCGACGATGCTGATCCTCTGGCTGATGGTTGCAAAGCCGTTTTGAGAGCCGTGATGAACCAGCGAACCATCTTGGTGCTCGGCGCCTCCGGCCTGATCGGCCGCTTCGTTACGGACGATCTTCGCTCGCGTGGCTTTCGCGCGCTTGGCGTGGCGCGCAGCCTGTCGCCGGCGCAGAAGACGAGCGCGCTAGATATCGAGCTGCCGATCCTCTCGTTCGACGCGCCTGCGTTCACACGGCTATTGCGCGAGCATGCGGTGGATGTCGTCGTAAACTGTCTCGGCGTGCTCCAGGACGGCCCCGGCAGCGACACAGGTGCCGTGCATCGCGATTTCGTCGCGCGCCTGCTTACGGCGATCACCGACAGCGGCCGCGCGATCCGGCTGGTGCACATCTCGATCCCCGGAGCGGCCGAAGCCGATCGCACCGCCTTCGCAACGACCAAGCGCGAGGCCGAGCGCCTGATCGCGGCCTCAGGCATTACGCACGCCATCCTGCGGCCCGGCTTCGTAATCGCACCGTCCGCTTATGGCGGCAGCGCCATGCTCCGCGCGCTCGCTGCCTTCCCACTCAACCTGCCCGACAAGGAGATGGCGACGTCGTTCCAGCCCGTTTCCATCGAGGATATTTCGGCCACCATCGCCTGGCTCACCGCGCGCGACATCGACGATGCCTCTGTAAAAGCCGCGAGCTGGGATCTGATGCAGGCTGAGCCGGTCACCATGGCCGGCGTCATCAAACAGTTCCGCCTTGCGTTCGGCACGGCCGGGTGGCCGCATGTCGCGATGCCGTCCTTCATGCTCGATCTTGGCGCTAAGATCGGCGATCTCGCCAATTATCTCGGCTGGATGCCGCCGATGCGCTCCACGGCCATCGCCGAGCTGCGCCGCGGCGTGCGAGGTGATCCCTCGGCATGGATCGCCGCCACGGGCATCGCACCGAAGACGCTGGTCGATATGATTGGTCGTCATCCCGCGACCGTCCAGGACAAATGGTTCGCGCGGCTATTCCTGGTCAAGGCGCTGATCTTCGCCAGCCTCGTCATGTTCTGGCTCGTCTCCGGCTTCATCGCGCTGTTCGTGTCCTACCGTGCCGCCGCCGGCATCCTGACGGCGCACGACTTCCCGGCCGCGCTGGTCGATCCCATCACCATCGGCACCAGCCTGATGGACATGAGCATTGGCGCGATGATTGCCTTTCGCCGCACCGCGGCGACCGGGCTCGTTGCTGGCATCGTCGCCTCGCTCGGCTATATGTTCGGTGCGGCGGTGCTGACGCCCGATCTCTGGATCGAACCGCTCGGCGCGCTGGTGAAGACGGGGCCGGCGATCGTGCTGATGTTAGTGGCGCTCTTGACGCTGGATAATCGCTGATGAGCAAATGGCCCGATGACGACGTGATCCTGTTCGACGGCGTCTGCGTCTTCTGCTCGCGCTGGGTCCGCTTCGTCGCGCAGCGCGACATGGCGAAGCGGTTTCGCTTCACGCCGATCCAGTCGGAGTATGGAGCCCGGCTCGCGCGGGCGTTCGGCATCGATCCCGATGATCCCGACACCAATGCCGTGGTTCATGGCGGTGAGGTGTACATGAAGTCGGATGCTGCACTGACGGTATTGTCTCTGCTTCCCCGCTGGAGTTGGGTGCGCGTGCTGTTCGCCGTAGCGAAGCCGCTGCGGGACCCCGTGTACAGCCTCATCGCGCGCAACCGCTATCGCATCTTGGGCAAGTATGACGCGTGTTTCGTGCCTGATGCAGATTTGCGGGCGCGAGTGATCGAGTGACGCGACAGCGGCGCCACAAGATTGGTGTCGTCCCGGCGAACGCCGGGACCCATAACCACAGGACGAAGTTTGGCGAAGACTGGAAGTTAGGGTCAATCCGCGGTACGCGCACCACGCGTGACTGAAAGATCACGCGGTATGGGTCCCGGCGTTCGCCGGGACGACATTGGTGGGGAGGTTAGCGCTTCCCGATTGCCGCCAGCACTTCCGTCGCCGCCCGTTCCCCGCTGTCCCGCGCCCCATGCGCGGTCGTGAAGAAGGTTGGCGATGTCGCCTCGCCGGCGAAGAACAGCCGGCCATCGACCGGCGCGGCCAGCACGGCGCGATCCCCGGCGTGGCCGGGCAGCGCATGCGAATAGGAGCCTCGCGCGAACGGATCATGTGCCCAGCGCGACTCGTACAGCGGCTTCAGCTTGCGGCGGATGTCGTTGCCGAGAAAGCCGGCGATCTCGTCGATGCTATGCGCGGCGATGGCGCCGTCGCCGGAATCTTCCAGCGCGCGGGCGAAGCTGCCGCCGAAGAAGCCTTCGATGCAGGGCTGACCGAACGGGCGGATATGGTAGGTGCCCATCGCGGTGCGCATGGCGGCGCCGCGCAAGTTTGCTTCCTTGGGAAAGGCTTCGGCGTCCTCGAGCGCGAGCGTCACCTTGTCGTCGACGCCGAGCGGCAGGCCCGCTGCCGCGTCGACCTTGGACCGTAACGGCGGCGAAAAGCGGATCGTCTCATCGGCGATGAGATTGGTCGGCACCGTGACGATCACCTTGTCCGCGGTCAGCGTCCCCTGCGAGGTTTCGAGGCGGACCCGCGGGCCGGAATGATCGATCAGCGCGACGTTGCAGTTCAACGCCACCGGGCAGGGCGCGCCATAGGCCGTCACAAGCGCGCCATAACCGCGGCGGACGCGCCAGTTGAGACCAGAATCCTCATAGGCGTCCCAGTCCAGCGTCGACATGTCCTCGAGTTCGCAGCCGTTGATATAGGTCGAGATCGCGTCGATCATGGGATTCCAGCGATTGTCCGCCTCGAGGCTCCGACTCGCAGGCTCATCCTTGCCCTTCTGCGCTGCTTCCCAGAGGCGCTCATAGAACGCGTCCATCGCGCGCATGAAATCGTCGCGCTCGCTTTGCGGAAACGCGTTGCCATAGGCGCGCTCGCGCCAGGGCGGCAGGTCCTTGTTGAGCTCGAAACCGAGCCGCTGCGCGATCGAAACGAAGGAGTTCTTGTCCGCCGAGTGCAGCCAGCCGCAGCCGACGTCGAAGGTCACGTCAGGTGAGGCCTGTACGGTCCAGGCGCGGCCGCCGAACCTGTTCCGTGCCTCCAGCACGATCGCGGAGAGACCGGAGCCCGCAAGCGCGTGTGCAGCGCCGAGGCCGGCGGCACCGGCGCCGACGATCGCGACGTCCACGGAGGAGGGGAGGGAGGTCATGGGCGGGCTCTAGCACGTTCGTTGGGTGTGCTGAAGCCGGACGGGTAAACGCTTTTGTAGGGCGGGCAAAGGCGCTCTTGCGCCGTGCCCACCATCGTCCATAGGTGGGCACGCTTGCGCTTTGCCCACCCTACGGCACTACGGAGAACGGTGGCCTTACGCCACCGCTTCCTTGGCCTTCTCCGCGCGCTTGCGCTCGTTCGGGTCGAGGTGCTTCTTGCGCAGGCGGATCGACTTCGGGGTGACCTCGACGAGCTCGTCGTCCTCGATATAGGCGAGCGCCTTTTCCAGCGTCATGCGGATCGGCGGGGTCAGGCGCACGGCTTCGTCCTTCGAGGTCGTGCGGATGTTGGTGAGCTGCTTGCCCTTGAGCACGTTGATCTCGAGATCGTTGTCGCGGGTGTGCTCTCCGACGATCATGCCCTTGTAGACCTTCCAGCCGGGCTCGATCATCATCGGGCCGCGGTCTTCCAGCTTGAACATGGCGTAGGCCACCGCGTCGCCCTGGTCGTTTGAGATCAGGACGCCGTTGCGGCGGCCCTGGATCTCGCCCTTGTACGGGGCGTAGCCGTGGAACAGGCGGTTCATGATCGCGGTGCCGCGGGTGTCGGTGAGCAGCTCGCCCTGGTAGCCGATCAACCCACGGGTCGGCGCGTAGAACACCAGGCGCTGACGATTGCCGCCCGAGGGCTTCATCTCGATCAGCTCGGACTTGCGCTCGCTCATCTTCTGCACGACGACGCCGGAATGCTCCTCGTCGACGTCGATCACGACTTCCTCGATCGGCTCCAGGGTGGCGCCGGTGGCTTCGTCCTTCTGGAACACGACGCGCGGGCGCGACACCGAGAGCTCAAAACCCTCGCGGCGCATGGTCTCGATCAGGATCGCGAGCTGCAATTCGCCGCGGCCCGAGACTTCCATCGCGTCCTTGTCGGAGGCTTCGACGACGCGCAGCGCGACGTTGCCTTCGGCCTCGCGGAGCAGACGGTCGCGGATCATGCGGCTCGTCACCTTGTCGCCTTCAGTGCCGGCGAGCGGGGAGTTGTTGACGATGAACGACATCGACACGGTCGGCGGATCGATCGGCTGCGCCGGCAGCGGCACTTCGACGGTCGGATCGCAGAAGGTGTCGGCGACGGTGCCCTTGGTCAGGCCGGCAATGGCGACGATGTCGCCGGCTTCGGCTTCCTCGAGCGGCGTGCGCTCGAGACCGCGGAACGCCAGGATCTTGGTGATGCGCCCGGATTCGACCAGCTTGCCCTCGGCGTTGAGCACCTTGACCTGCTGGTTCGGCTTGAGGATGCCGGACGAGATGCGGCCGGTGATGATGCGGCCGAGATAGGGGTTGGCCTCCAGGATGGTGCCGATCATCCGGAACGGACCTTCCTCGACCTTCGGCGGCGCGACGTGACGCAGGATCAGGTCGAACAGCGGCTCCATGCCCTTGTCCTTCGGACCCTCCGGGCTGTCAGCCATCCAGCCCTGCTTGGCCGACCCGTAGAGGATCGGGAAGTCGAGCTGTTCCTCGCTGGCGTCGAGCGCGGCGAACAGGTCGAACACCTCGTTGATGACTTCGGTCGGGCGCGCGTCGGGGCGGTCGACCTTGTTGATGACGACGATTGGCTTGAGGCCGACCTTGAGCGCCTTGGAGACCACGAACTTGGTCTGCGGCAGCGGGCCTTCAGCGGCGTCCACCAGAACCAGGGCGCCGTCCACCATGTTCAGGATGCGCTCGACCTCGCCGCCGAAATCGGCGTGGCCGGGGGTGTCGACGATGTTGATGCGGGTGTCCTTCCACTGCACCGAGGCCGCCTTGGCCAGGATGGTGATGCCGCGCTCGCGCTCCAGGTCGTTGGAGTCCATGGCGCGATCGGTCACCTTCTGGTTCTCGCGGAACGTGCCGGACTGCTGGAGGAGTTTGTCGACCAGGGTCGTCTTGCCGTGGTCGACGTGAGCGATGATGGCGACGTTACGGAGGTTCATGAGTGAGCTTCTTTGGTTCGAACAATGGGTTAAGCGCGATCTCGCCGGTCGGACCGGGACCTCTTCTCGAAACAACGCTGGAAGACTGGAAACGGGGCGCTTTCCGCCCAAAAAGGAAGCCCGGCCATATCGACCGGGCAGCCTACGCGTTGCGGCGCAATATATGCAAAAACCGCCAAAAAACAATGCGTTCTTTGGGCCTTGGTTGACTGAATTTTGCCCGGGAATTCCCGGGGCTTAGCTGCCGTTCCGGGCCGGCGGGGCCTTTCGCCCCATGATGGCCGCCCAGATCAAGACGACGCCTCCGATGCCGATGACTAGTCCCAAAAACACCAGCGACGCGATGTCGGAGGGGATCTGGCCACCCTCGACCACCGACATTCCGCCGAACAAGAGCGCGCAGAGCCCTGGCAGCAGCATGAAGATGCCGGCGATCGCCATCAGCGCGGTCAGGCAGCCGCTGCGCTGTTGCTGGTTCTGCGGAGGCACTGCCGGTGGGTTGGGGCTGGACTCGCTCATGGTCTCTTTCTCGCTGCCCTGATCAGCATCACGCCGGCAAATGCCACCAGCAGTGCGAGGGCGAGGATGGGGGTAAAGCGGGTGTCGAAGTGGGACGACTGGGTCTGGTCGAAGGCAAAGATCAAAGCGCAGATGCCGGGCAGCAGCAGGATAACCCCAAACATCACCATGAGCGCGGTGACGCATCCGCTTCGCGACGGTGGAAGTGGAGGCGTCTCGCTCAACGAGGCATCTCCTCGCGCTGCGTAGCTTCCCGATAAGTGTCGCCGCGCAGCGCCGCGCGAATGCCGTCGATCTTTCCGTTCCGGTAGAACAGATTGTAGGTGTCGAACGGAATGATCGCGCCTTGCTCTGTCACGAAATGGATGCAGCTTCGCTTGACGTTGCCGACGCAGAAATTGAAGCGATCGAGAAACTGCACGATGGTGACGCGGAACACGTTCTCGTAAGAGAGTCCTTCCGGCACCTGAAAGCTCGGCAGGCAGCAAAGCAATTCGCAGACACGCTCGCTCGTGTTCAGCGGCCCCGATGACAGCGAGAACAGATCGACGAATTTCTCCCGCAGCACCGGATATTTCTCCGGGCTGATGGTGTTGGGCATCACGGCGACGAGCTGCTCCTGCGGAATCAGCGAGGTCAGCGGCAGCACCTTCTCGCCGTTGCGCAGGCCGTAGCCGATCGAGATGCTCTCGGGGTTGCAGGGCAGCGGGATCATGTCCTTGTCACCGAACACGCCGGTCTCGATCACGCGCTTGCGGATCTCCGACAGCATGATGCGGTCGGTATTTTTGTCGAAATTCTCGTTGCGGCCGGCGTCCTGCACCGGCTGCAGCGTGACGCCGCGCACGCATGTCCAGGTCAGCGCGTGGCGGACGATGTCGCCGATCTCGGCATCGTTGACGCCGCGCTTGATGGTCGCGACCAGCGTGGTCGACACGCCAAAATGCTCGAGGTTCTCCAGCGCCTGCTGGCGGATTTTTCGCAAATCCGCGCCGCGCAAGTCGATCAGCGCGTCGCGCTGCAGCGAATCGAACTGGAGATAGACCTCCAGCCCGCGCCTGTTCTCGGCGAGCCGCGCCACGAAATCCTTTTCGCGGGCGATGCGCAGGCCGTTGGTGTTGATCATGACGTGCCGGATCGGGCGGGTGCGCACCGCGTCCAGGATCTCGAAGAATTCAGGATGCAGCGTCGGTTCGCCGCCGGAGATCTGCACGAGATCGGGCTCGCCCTCGCTTGCGACCAGCGCGTCCAGCATCTTCTCGACTGTCGCGAGCGGGGTAAATTTCGTTCGTGCCGGCGAGGATTCCGCAAAGCAGACCGGGCAGGTTAGGTTGCAGTGCTCGGTGATCTCGATCAGCGCCAGGCAGGAATGCTGCTCGTGGTCGGAACAGAGACCGCAATCATAGGGACAGCCGAATTCGGTGCGCTGCTGGAATTGCAGCGGTCGGTCACCTGGCTTGATGAAATCCTTGCACAGGCGCCAATAGGCGGCATCCGTCGACACCAGCGTCGACTGGACGCCGTGCTCCCTGCAGCGCTTTTCGTACCAGACCTCGTTATCCAGGATCTGGATCTTGGTCGGCACCAGCTTCAGGCAGGTCTCGCAAAGAGATTGGGTCTGGCCCCAGAAAATATAGGGACGCGACTTACGCAACGGCGCGTTCATGCATGGGTCTCGCTTTGGGCGCCGTCGCCAGCATGACGCCGGCGTAGAGCAAAATGGACAGCGACAGCAGGTGAAACAGGGTGAAGGGGCCGATCAGCGTGCCGTAGGGCTTGAGGAATTCCCACGCGAAGCGTTGCGCTCCATAATAGGCAAGAACCAGGTAGAAACCATTGGTGATCACAAAGGCGTTCCGGTTCACGACGGCGAGCACATAGAGCAGCGCGAATACGGCCATGGCCGCGCTCTCATAGAGCTGCACGGGATGGCGCAGCATGCCGTCGCCGAAATCATGGGCCCATGGCAGCGCCGTCGGCGTGCCATAAGTGAAGTCGTCGAGGCCTGCGAAGTAGCAGCCGAGCCGGCCGATCGCGATGCCGAGCGCCAGCGGCAGCGCAAAACGGGCACCGGTTCGCGCGGCGATCCCCGCGGACCATTTGTAGAGCTCGATCGCCACGATGCCGCCGGCAATCGCGCCCTCCACCGAGCGCGCAATGCCGCTCTCGCCCGACAGCCACAGATTGGCGGAGCCGAACAGGTAGGCCCCGAGGCCCGCGCCGAACACCAGCGCGGCGATATAGGGCAGCTCAAAGGATTGCGCCGGAAACTGCAGGCGCTGCCGCGACAGCCAGTAGACGGCCGCCGCCGCCGCCAGCCACGCCAAGACGTCGAAGATGGTGTGTAGGAAAGCCCCGCTCATGCGGGGGATATTAGCCCAGGTTCCGGCCGTGCGGGATAGTGCGCCTGCTCGTTCTCCACGCCGGGGAAGCGAGGCGGATCGCTAGCTGGCCTCCCGCTCCTCGGTCGGATAGACGCCGCGCAGCACCTCCTCGAAGTGCATTTTCACCGCGTCGTTGCACAGGCAGGCGCGAAGCCTCAGGCCGTCGCGGTTGCGAACCAGGATCGATCCGCGCCTCGTGTCGAGAATCCGTTCCGCCTTGAACGATTGAAGCACGCGGCTGGCATAACTGCGACCAACGCCCAGCAGCGTCGCAAGCTGTTCGTGGGTCAGCGGCACGCTATCCTCGTCGCCGGTGCGCTCCATCGCCGCCAAGATCCATTTGGCTGTCCGCTGTTCGATCGAATGGATCGCATTGCAGGCGGTCGACTGGAAGATCTGCGCCAGCATGCAATCGGCGTAGCGGGCAAAGATGTTGCGCAGCGACGCCGAGCGCAGCTTGGCCGCTTCCAGCTTGGCGACATGAACGCGCGCAAACGGGCCGCCGAATTTCACGCAGATCCGGGTATAGGCCGGCAGGAATCCCTCGCTGACGATGCCGCCCACCGCGCCTTCGCGACCGACCAGGATGGTCTCGACGTCTCGGCCATCCTCGTTGGGCACGAGAAAGGTCGCGAGCGCGGGTCCGCAGGGGAAGTGGACGACCTGGACATCGTCACCGGGGCTGTAGAGCAGCTGGCTGGCGGCGGAGTTTTCGACGGTCACGTGCGGTGCGAGCAGGGCGTAGTCTGCCTGGTTCAAACGCCGCAACAAATTGTTGGCCGGACGGCTCTCGACCTCGGTCATCTTGCTGATACGCGCATCCATCGTGAACTCCCATCCTCCTCCCACCTTAACGAGTTCCGTGCATTCCCTGTGTGCACAAGTGGACAGACTGGAGAACGACAATGTGGTGGGTTTCGTTCCGGGAACCCTCCGATGCGCTGTGCGCAGGCATCGTGTCGCGGCAGTCCTGATCCGAACCCCCCCACACACAAGATGCGATCATGACACCCGCACTTTCCAATGGCTCAAGCTGGCCGGCCGATGTTCTGATCGTCGAAGACGACCCGATCATCGCGATCGATTTCGAGGACCGTCTGCTCGGGTTTGGGGTGACGGGCGTGCGGACCGTCGGCTCGGTGACGCAGGCGCTCGGCGCCATCGCCAAGCGTGCGCCCGACTTCGCGCTGCTCGACGTCGAGTTGATCCGCGAGACGAGCTTTGCGGTCGCCGCGCGGCTGGCCGCGCTGAAGATCCCGTTCGTCTTCGTTACCGGCTATGGCGCCGAGGCGCGCATTCCGCCTGAATTCTCCGGCCAGCCGCGGTTGCAGAAGCCGTGCTCGAGCGACGCGCTGGAGGCGGCGCTGAAGGTGCGCGCCCTCGATTAGCGATCAGGCCTGCTTCGGATCGAGCGTGGTCGACCATAGCGCGACGTCGGCGCGGTCGCGCAAGGTCACCGTCATTTGGCCCGAGGCGCCGTCGATCTTGACGTGACCGAAGAACTGCATGCCGGCGGAGGGCGGCAGGTTCTGGCTGTCCTTGCCCGGCGCCTTGACGAAGCGCACCTCGGGCCCAAACGTGTTGTCGAGCGCGTTCGGACCGAACGTGCCGGCATGCAGCGGACCCGACACGAATTCCCAGAACGGCTCGAACTCCTGGAATTGTGCCTTGTTCGGATCGTAATAATGCGCGGCAGCGTAGTGCACGTCCGCCGTCAGCCACACCGTGTTGCTGATCGGCGCCATTTTGATGAAACGCAGCATGTCGGCAATCTCGAGCTCGCGGCCGCGCACCGGGCCGTCACCCTGCGCGACCGCTTCCGAGCCGCCCTTCGGCGTGTCCGAGACGACGAGGCTGAGCGGCATGTCGGAGGCGATCACCTTCCAGGTCGCGCGCGAATTGAGCAGGCCGCGCTTGAGCCAGGCGATCTGGTCCGGGCCGAGGAAGTAGCTGGCGGGGCCGTAAGCGGTGTCCAGATTGGCGCCGTTCGGACCGCGATAGCTGCGCTCGTCGAGCACGAACACGTCGAGATGCGGGCCGTAGGAGATCTGGCGATAGACCCGGCCCGGCTCAACGATGCTCTCGCGCATCGGATACATCTCGTGGAAGGCGCGGCCCGCGCGGGCGGCGAGCAAGGCGACGTCGCGCTCCTTGTAGGCGGCCGGCAATTCCTTCGACAGCGACCAGTTGTTGGTCACCTCGTGGTCGTCCCATTGCACGAAGATCGGCACCTCGGCATTGAAGGCGCGGAGGTTTTCGTCGGTGAGATTGTATTTGTGCGCGGCGCGGTACTCGTCCAGCGTCTCGGCGACCTTGGCCTTCTCGGGGATGGTGACGTTCTTCCAGATCTTGCCGTCGGCGAGCTTCACCTCGGATTGAATCGGGCCGTCGGCGTAGATGGTGTCGCCCGAGTGCAGGAAGAAATCCGGACGGTGCTTGCGCATCGCCGAGAAGGTGAACATGCCGTCGTCGTCGGGATTGATGCCCCAGCCCTGGCCGGCGACGTCTCCGCCCCAGACGAAGCTGACGTCGCGGCGGTCGGCCGGCGCGGTGCGGAAGCGGCCGACCACCGGCTCGCCCTCGATGGCGCTGTGGGAGAGATCGCGGAAGCGGACGCGGTAAAAGATGTCCTGGCTAGCAGGCAGGTTCTCGATCAGCATCTTCGCGGTGAAGTCGCTCTCGGGGAGCGCTGCGATCGGCGGTAGCGCGCGGGCATCCCTGAATGACTCCGTCGTCGCCACCTCGACCAGCATCTGCGCGGGCCGATCGGTGCGCGCCCACACCACGCCGCCGTCGACAGTGACGTCGCCCGACTGCACGCCATGAGTGACCATCGGCCGATCGGCCGCGCGCGAGAGATAGGGCATCGCCATCGTGCCGAGCGCACCGGCGCCGGTGGCAAGGAAGCGGCGGCGGGAGAATTTGATGTTCATGGGACGCGTCCGCTGGCTACTGTCTTGCGCTGTCATTCCGGAGCGCGCGAAGCGCGAATCCGGAATCTCGAGAATCCCCGGTACGCAATTGCGCACCTGCGGTCTGGTCCTTCGGACCATCCCGGAATGACCGTGGGAGCTATATTGAGACAATGTGACGCAGCGATAACGCGCGCAAGCGTTACGCGTTGCCGGCGGCCCTGAACTGGGCGCCGGCGCGCTGCAGGTTCTGCGGCAGGCTGAACAGCACCGCCTTGCGGTCGGCGACGGCGGCGTGGAACTGATCCAGCGCGATGTTGAAGGCGGTGAGCGCGGCTTCCTCGATCGCGCCGTGATCGAAGCAGCGCAGCGTGTCGCGCAGGATCTCGTCAGCCTCGGTCTGCATCTGGTCGAGCTCTTCGGTCGTCTCGCATCTGCGTGCGGCGGCGATCATGTCGAGCAGCCGTTCGCGCTGATGGTTGTTGTTGTCGCGCTCGTCCTTCTTCAGATAGCCGGCGAACCAGGCGCCGATCGAGCCCATGGCGGACAACGCCATCAGGCTCCACCAGATGTAGTCGCTGTATTTGTCGAGGAAGGTCTTTTCCTCGCCGTCGACGAAGGCGGCAGCGCCCGGATGCACCGGGATCACCGCATCCTTGTCGGTGTCGGGCGTTTCGATCTTCGCCGCCAGCGGGAATTCCGTCACCAGTTGCTGGCGCACGGCGAAGAGCTGGCGCGTGAACGCTGCGATGGTGGTTTCGGACACGCCTTTGCGCGCCACGACGTGGTGCGAGAAGCTGATGGTCTTGACCTCGTCATCCGGGCGGGCGGGCGAGCCGCCATAGGTGCCGGCGGGAATCTCGGACGCTTCGTAGACCGGGTGGTTCTGCGCGATCGCATCCGCGGACTCGATCGCGAGGAAGCTGGGCGCGCCGAAATCCTTGGTGGAGGCGGCGATCGCATCTGCCGTGATTTTGCTGTTGACCGGGCCGGCCGCGAGATAGACGTCGGCCTTCTGGGCCTTGATCGCTTCGGCGACCTCGTTGGCCGGGAATTGCACGATCTCGACCTTGGCGGGATCGACGTTGTATTGCTGGAGGATCACCTTGAGCAGATTGACGTTGGCCTGGGTGCGGCCGACCACGCCGACGCGATGGCCGGCGAGCTGCGAGATCTTGGTAATCTTCGCGCCCCGCTTCTTGCCTTTGCCCGGTACGGACCACAGCACCACGACGTTCTTGCGCAGGGTCGCGACCGCTTGCGCGTTCTTGGGCACGTCGAGGTCGCCGCGCACGATGGCGAGATCGACCTTGCCTTCCGCAAGCGCATTGGCGCTGGCGGTGGCGCCGTCGGTCTGGATCGGTCGCAGCCGCACCTGGCCCTTGCTCTGCGTGAAGGCCTGCGTCAGCGCCTGCACGACCTTGACGTCGTCGCTGTTGGCGGGACCGACCGCGATCTTCAACGTGACGGGCCGCATGGCGAAGTAGTAGCCGCCGACGAGTGCGCCGATGATGGCAAGCACGAGCGCAAGAGACACGAGCGCGGTCTTCCGCGCCGCGGATCGCGGCGAAGGCGGAGAGGGCGTTTCGGCCAGGTCCAATCCCCCGGTCATCGATCTCCCAAACAGGCGCTTCAGGCTCAGTTTCATCTTGGCCGGCGATTTACGCCCGTAATTGTAGCAAATTTCTTGTCCGGCGGGGTTACATCTCCGTCATGGTTAGCGGATGGCGGAAATCCCGTATGAACCCGGGCGTCAGCGGGGTGTTAGGGTAAAGTTCCCCTGAAGGACGGAGATAGGACCATGGCAGAACGGCTCTCGGCGGAGGCGCGCAGGCAGGCGCTGGGCGGACTACCCGGTTGGGGCGAGGTTCAGGGCCGGGATGCCATCGGTAAAAGCTTTATCTTCAAGGATTTCAACGAGGCGTTCGGCTTCATGACCCGCGCCGCGCTGGCCGCCGAGAAGATGGATCACCACCCCGAATGGCGCAACGTCTACAAGACGGTGGAGGTGGTGCTGTCGACCCACGACGCCGGCGGCGTCACGGCGCTCGACATCGCGCTGGCCAAGACGATGAACGCGATCGCAGGCTGAGACCGGCCGACGTCTTGCAGTGATCGGCCACATCCCCATCTTGTGATCAGCCGGGATGCGGCGGTCCGCCGCCCGGGCTGAACGGGAGTTTGTCGAACATGGCTGCCGAACACAGCGTCGGTTTCGAGCCGGCCGATCGGCTCGCGGAAGATCGCGAGAGCGTGCGCCGCCGCTTCTGGCGCAAGCTGAAGCGTGTCGCCGCGCAGCTGCCGTTCGCGGAAGACCTGCTTGCTGCTTATTACTGCGCGTTCGACCGGCAGACCCCGCGCCACGTCCAGGCCGCGCTGTTAGGTGCGATCGCCTATTTCATCCTGCCGTTCGATTTCGTCGCCGACGTGATGCCGGTCCTCGGCTTCGCCGACGACGCCGCCGTGCTCGCCACCGCCATCCGCATGGTTTCCAGCCACATCACGAATGAGCATCGCGAAGCCGCGCGCGCTGTGCTGAAGCGCGGGGTGGGTGAGATGGAAGAAGGCGCGGCGCAGTAGGCGCGACCTGCCAACGCTGTCATTCCCCGCGACCCGGCTACGCCAAGGCTTCGCCGGGGTTGAGGTCCAGGGGCGCCGAAGCTTTAGCGAAGGCGGCAGGCGGGGAATCCAGTACACCGCGGCCCTCGGTTCAATCGTGACTGCCTCTGGAAGACTGGATCGCCCGCCCCAGCGCGCAAGTGCGTACAAGGCGGGCGATGACAGTGAGTGTGAGGATGAAACTCGCTACTTCTTCCCCGCCTCCACCCGCGCCTTCTCCGCGTCCCATGCCTGGAATTGCTTGAATAGCGTTTCCCTGTCCGCGTCAGACACGTTTGCGGCCGTGGGGCTCTGCTTCAGGAACGCCTCGAATCGTTGCCGTGTCACCGGCTCGACGCCGTGCTTGTCGAGCCATTGCTGCGCCACCGGCAATCTGTTCCACCCCGACAGGGGTGCCGCGAGCGAGACCTCCTTCCATTTGGGATGGAAAGGCGCGTTCTGGAGCGCCGGGAATTTCGTGAAGAACGCGTCCACGAACAGCGCGAGCTTGCGATAGCGCTCGGTGTTTGGCGCCCAGCTATAGGCCGCGAGCACCGCCGGCACCGCGATGGTGTCCACGCTCTCGCCCTCCTTGATCAGGTTCGGATAGTCCTTGGTCGTCAGCGTCGCCGGCAGATAGTCGCTCTGGAGCGGCTTTGCATAGTCAACCTTGGCAAGATGGAAGCGGCCGTCATTGTTGAAGGTCGAGACCGATTTGTACGGCTTGCCGCCGACCACGATGACGGCGTCGATCTCGCCAGCCTTCAATTTCTCCATCGCGATGCGCTGCTCGACATAGACGAAGTTCGCCTTGATCCCGAGCCGCTCGAACACCGTGAGCGCGGTGACGAAGGTGCCGCCATTGGGCAGGTCGACGCTGACCTTCTTGCCTTCGAGGTCTTTCAATGTCGCGATCGATTTCGGCGCGATCACCTGCATCTCTTCGTTGTAGAGCTTTGTCACATAGGTGAACTGCTTCTTGATGTCCTTGGCAAAACCCTTGCGCTCGAGATAGTCGAGCGTGTCGGCCCGCACGATGCCGAGATCGACGCCTTGCAGGAACAGGATGTCGGCAACGCTCTGCACCGAGCCGCGGCCGACGATCGGCAGCACGCGGATCTTGTTGCCGTCGTCGAGCACCGAGGCGAGGTCGGCGCCGAACTGCACGTAGGTGCCGCCGATCGTGCCGGTGATCAGCGTGACGGTGTTGGCATTCAGCGCCTGCTTGGTCGAGGTCGAGCCGAACTGGAAGATGGCCTTCAGGCCGTCCGAGACCTTGGCCGGATCGTATTCGGTCTGCTCGGCGCCGGCGGTGGAGGCATAGATCGTCATGATGGCGGCAAGTGCCATTCCAAAAGCGTTACGCATGATGTCCCCTGAAGAGTTCTAATTCTGAAACCGGACGAGGCGCTGGCGCGCCTCCGCCGATCCGAGTGATGCAGCCCGCTGGTACCAGTCACGTGCGGCGGATGCGTCGGCAATGACACTTCGCGCATCGCTGGTGCCGAGCACCGTGGGATCATAGGTCTGCGCCAGCAGAAGCGCGGCCGTTGCATCTTGCGCATTGGCCGCGCGTTCGAGCAGCAGCCGCGCTGCGGCGATGTCACCGATCCTCAACAGGCTCTTCGCGCGCGTCATCAACCCTGCCAGCGTGTCGGCGTCGAGCGTCCTGACCGGCTCAGGCGGTGCAGGCTGTGCCGCGACGGGCTCCGGTGCCTGCACTGGTGCTTGCACCGGTCCTTGCGCTTGCAGCGCAACCTGATAGGCGGTCGCTATCGCTTCGCGGCTTGGCACCAGCGGTGCAGGGAGGTCCCGTGAGTCGGCGCTCGCCCGCGTCGTGTTGGACACGCGGGCCGGATCCTTGAGCGGGGTCTGCGGTGTCGCCGGCGCAATGGCCGACGCCATGGCCATGTCCGGCGCGACCCCCACCCAGCTACCGGCATTGGCGGTCAAGAAGCCGCGAAAGTCGGATTGATACAGTACGGCCAGAACTGCCAGGGTGGACGCTGCCAGAACAGCGGCGAGAACACGCGGCACAATTCTGGAACGCAACTCCACCGGCGTATATTCGCTTGGGTCCGGCGCGCCGAGCGGATCGGACAGGAACAGCGGAATCGGATCGTCCTGCGAAAGATCGGCCCGTGCGGCGCGCGCACGGACAAAGGACGCGGTCGGTGGATGTGATGCGGCTCGATGGAAGTCGAGCGCACTCGACTCCTTCGACGGGCGGTACGCCGTCGTCTCCATGGTGATGCTCCCCATTACTAACGCAACGCAGGGGCATTCCCGGCTTCAGTCTTTTTATTGTTGTCCAGAAGTACCCCGCAAACTGGAGCCGGTAAATCGCCGTCTGAATCAGCCCAAAAAACGACGACGATTTGCGCGAATCGGGAGAGATTTGGGTTTGATTGCGGCGAGGCCGGGGAATGCACCGCAATTTTGGCGGGCATGGTTGAGGGAGCTTTACCAGGCGACGGCGCACGAAAAAGCTGGCGCAGCTTCAGCGACGCCAGCGATTCGAGCGGTGACGGTTGTGTATGTGGCGATGGCGATGCCTACATCCTCACGGATGCAAAATCACCTTGCCCATGGCCTGACGTCCCGCGAGCACCTTTAGTGCATCCGCCGTCTGCGCCAGCGGGAAAGTGCGGTCGACATGCGACGAGATCTTTCCTTCCGCGGTCCACTTCACGAGCTTCTCGAGATTGGCGCGGTTCTTCTCCGGATTCTGCCGCGTCCATGCGCCCCAGAACACGCCGCGGATGTCGCAGCCCTTCAAGAGCGCGAGGTTCAGCGGCATCTTCGGAATGTCGCCCGCGGCGAAACCGATCACGAGGAAGCGGCCTTCCCACGCGATCGAGCGCAGCGCCTGCTCGGCATAGGCACCACCAACCGGATCGAAGATGATGTCGACGCCCTTGCCGCCCGTGAGTTTTCGCAAGCCCTCCTTCAGATCCTCCTTGGCGTAGTTCAAGGTCAGCTCGGCGCCATGCGCCTTCGCGAATTCGAGCTTCTCGTCCGACGAAGCGCAGGCGATCACCTTCAATCCCATCAGCTTGCCGAGCTCGCAGGCGGCAAGGCCGGTGCCGCCGGCCGCGCCTAACACGGCAAGCGTCTCGCCCGGCTTCGGGCTGGCGCGATCTTCCAGCGCATGCAGCGCCGTCCCGTAGATGATGATGATGCCGGCCGCGCGGTCGTAGTCGAGATTGTCGGGGATCTTCACGATCGACGCCGCCGGCAGCGCGATCTTCTCGCGCGCGCCGTTGTGGCCGCAGGAAGCGACGACGCGATCGCCGACCTTCAGATCGGTCACGCCGGCGCCGATGCTCTCGATCACGCCCGCGACTTCCGCGGCCGGCGAGAACGGGAATGGCGGCTTGATCTGGTACTTGCCCTGAATCATCAGGATGTCGAAGAAGTTCAGCGCCGCCGCCTTGATCGCGATCACCGCTTCGCCGGGACCGGCCACCGGATCCGGCACTTCAGCCAGCACGAGATCGTCAGGCTGGCAATATTGCGAGCAGAGGATGGCTTTCATGGCGGCACCTTGGGCGTTTCGAGTGGAATTATAGTTTGGCCGTTTCTGCCGGATTTGGGCACGGGCGACAATCCGGTTTCTTTGCTGGATGCCATGTTCGGCCTATCCTCGTCATTGCGAGCGGAGCGAAGCAATCCAGACTATTTCCGCGGGACGGATTCCGGATTGCTTCGCTGCGCTCGCAACGACGGAGCAAGAAGAAAGGGGAGGATTCAAACGATGTTTGAAACAGGCCTGCTGAGGGACAAGCGCATCCTCGTCACCGGCGGCGGCTCGGGCCTCGGCGCCGCGATGGGGCGCCGTTTCCTTGCACTCGGCGCCGAGCTCGTGATCTGCGGCCGCAAGCTCGACCGGCTGGACGCAACCGCGAGCGAGATGCGCGACGAGACAGGTGGCAAGGTCACGACGATCGCCTGCGACATCCGCGACGGCGCGGCCGTCGACAGCATGATGGAGCAGATCTGGCGCGAGGCGCCGCTCGATATCCTCGTCAACAACGCCGCTGCGACGTTCATCGCACAGAGCGAGCATCTATCGTTCCGAGCAGCCGATGCGATCCTGGCGCCGACGCTGCATGGCGCGATGTATTGCACGCTCGCTGCCGGCAGGCGCTGGATCGAGGACAAGCATGGCGGCGTCGTGCTCTCGATCCTCTCGACCTCGACCATCACCGGCCGCGCCTTCACCGTGCCGTCGGCGATGGCGAAGTCGGCGCTGCTGGCGATGACCAGAAGCCTCGCGGTGGAATGGGGGCCGAAAGGCATCCGCACCGTCGCCATCGCCCCGGGTCCGTTCCCGACCGCGGGCGCGTCGGGGCAGCTCCGCCCCGAAGGCCGTGAGGAAGGCTGGACCGCGCGCAATCCGCTCGGCCGGACCGGGGAGCACAGCGAGCTTGCCGATCTCGCCAGCTTCCTGGTCTCGGACCGCGCCGGCTACATCAATGGCGAGATGGTCGTCATCGACGGTGGCGCGCATCTGCGCAGTTCCGGCGCCGAGGATTTATTGCGTTGGACCGAGACGCAATGGGCCGACCAGCGCGCCGCGCGATCCAAACCTTAAGGCGCCGCTGATACCGCTAACTGCCTTCCCAAATTGGACTTTCCCGGCTATCCCTGCCGGGGGACAAAGCGCGGCCGGGCCATCTTCCAGTCACAATATTGAGGGAACCACTCCAGCATGTGGCGGGTGCTATCTTTAGCTTTGATGATCGGCATGATGACGTGCGGGATCGCCGATCTGGCGCGGGCGCAGACGGCGCAACCGGCGCCGAAGGCCGCACCGAAGTCGGCGGCTCCGCCGGCCAATACGACTGCAAAGAGCGCGGCAAAGCCCGAGAGCAAGCCTGCGGCGCCGCCCGCGGCGGTTGCGGGTGGCGCGGAGCCGACCCTGATCGGCCAGTTCGGCACCTGGGGCGCTTATTCGGCGACGCCCAACGGCAAGAAGGTCTGCTTCGCGCTGGCCAAACCCTCGTCGTCGAAGACAAATCCGCCGAATCGGCCGCGCGATCCCGCTTATGCCTTCGTCTCGACCCGTCCGGCCGAGAAGGTGAACAACGAAGTCTCGGTCATGATCGGCTACGCGCTGAAGCCGGGCTCGGAATCGTCGGTCGAGGTCGGCGGCGCCGCCTTCGCCATGTACACGCAGGGCGACGGCCTCTGGATCAAGAACGCGGCCGAGGAGGAGCGGATGGTCGAAGCCATGCGCAAATCCGCCGAGCTGGTCGTCAAGGGGGTGTCGGCCAAGGGCACCGAGACGACCGACACGTTCTCGCTGAAAGGCCTCGCCCAGGCCCTGGACAAGATCGCCCAGGATTGCCGGCGGTAAGCCTCTCGGCTTAGTCCTTTAAGGCTAAGCGACAGCCACGGTCGCAATCGGCTGTTCCGGTTGCTATATAGGGCCGGTTCCAAGTTTTTCCGTCTTTCCGGGATGGTCCGAAGGACCAGACCCGGAATCTCGAGGTTCCGGGTTCGACGCTTCGCGCCGCCCCGGAACGACCACCTAGTCAGGTCCATTCAATGCAACCGACGACGACCGAGCCGCATAACGCAATCCTGGTGGAGAAGACGCCACTCGAGACCTATGTGCCGCCGGCGAGGCCCTCGCTGATCGGTCTGTCGCGCACGGAGCTTGCCGATCGCCTCGGCGAGATCGGCGTCACGCCGGCGCAGCGCAAGATGCGCGTGCAGCAGCTCTGGCACTGGCTCTATTTCCGCGGCGCTCAGAGCTTCGACGACATGACCTCGATCTCGAAGGGCATTCGCGCCGAACTCGCGCAGCATTTTACGGTCGACCGGCCCGAAGTCGTGACCGAGCAGATCTCCAACGATGGCACCCGCAAATGGCTGCTGCGTCTGCCGAGCGGCGACAATGTCGAGCGCGCCCATGAAGTCGAGTGCGTCTACATTCCCGAGACCGATCGCGGCACGCTCTGCGTCTCCTCGCAGGTCGGCTGCACGCTGAACTGCTCGTTCTGCCACACCGGCACCCAGCGGCTGGTGCGCAATCTCACCGCGGGTGAGATCGTCGGACAGATCATGGTGGCGCGGGATCGATTGAATGATTGGGCCGATCGCGAGGACGGCACGCGCCGCGTCACCAACATCGTGATGATGGGGATGGGCGAGCCGCTCTACAATTTCGACGCGGTGCGCGACGCGCTGCTGATCGTCGGCGACAATGAAGGCATCGGCATCTCCCGCCGCCGCATCACGCTGTCGACCTCGGGCGTGGTGCCGAACATCGTGCGCGCCGGCGAGGAGATCGGCGTCATGCTCGCGATCTCGCTGCACGCGGTGCGCGACGAGCTGCGCAACGAGCTGGTGCCGCTCAACCGCAAATATCCGATCAAGGAGCTGCTGCAGGCCTGTCGCGATTATCCCGGCGCCTCGAATGCGCGCCGCATCACCTTCGAATATGTGATGCTCAAGGGCGTCAACGATTCGCTCGACGATGCAAAATTGCTGGTGAAGCTGCTCAAGGGCATTCACGCCAAGATCAACCTGATCCCGTTCAATCCCTGGCCCGGCACCGCGTACGAGTGTTCGGACTGGGACCAGATCGAAAAATTCTCCGAATACATCTTCAACGCCGGCTATTCCTCGCCGGTGCGCACGCCGCGCGGCCGCGACATCCTCGCCGCCTGCGGCCAGCTCAAGTCGGAGACCGAGAAGCTCAGCGCACGCGAACGCCAGGCGCTGCGCGCCATGGCGATGACGGATTGAGGATGACACCGTACTCGACGTTCGTCATGGCCGGGCTTGACCCGGCCATCTGCATTTATGAGCTGTCATTCCGGGGCGCGCGTAGCGCGAACCCGGAATCTCGAGATTCCGGATTCGGCGCTGCGCACCGCTCCGGAATGACGATGATACGCAACAGGTCCATCAGATGTCCCTGATCGGCCGCCTCATCGTCATCTTCATCGGCTTCCTTGCCGCCTGCTTCGTCGGCGGCATGATCGTCGTCGTCGCCCTGCTGTTTCCGGAGTTCGCCGATCTCGGTGCCGGCCCCGTCGATCAGGGCACGATCGACATTTTGCTGGGCTTCGGCTTCATCTTCGTCTCCGGCTTTGCGCTGGTGCCGGCGGCGGTGATCGTTGCGATCACTGAGGCGCTCTACATCCGCAGCGCGCTCGCTTATGCCGTTGGCGGCGGCCTCGTCGGGCTTGGCTGCTATCTCGGCCTCGTTCCCTTTCACTCCGACACATTTCAGTTCGAAGGCATCGTGCGGCGCCATCTGGAGATCATGACCGGCGCCGGCATCGTCGCCGGCGTGGTCTACTGGCTGGGGGGC
>NZ_AJQF01000464.1:0-6065 GCF_000261705.1 Bradyrhizobium genomosp. III
CCGCCGCCCCCGCGCCAGCCACCTCCGCCGCTGCCGTCGAATTCAAGGCCGGACGCGCGATGAGTCGTGCCGCTTCCGGGGTTTCCATCCCCGTCCCACTCCGCTAAACCGCGCGCCATGAACCGGACTGGACTCTTCATCGCCCTGGCGCTGTGGCTCGTGATCGGCGTTGTTTTCGGCCTCTATCCCGAGCTCGATCTCAAGCTCGCGTCGCTGTTCTTCGACCCCCAAACCAAAACCTTTCCGCTCAAGCTGAACGACTGGGCGGGCTTTGCGCGGGACGCCGCGATGTGGGTCGCCTGGGCCTTCGTGCTGCCGTCGCTGGTGGCGCTCGTGGTCAAGATGATCCGGCCCGACCGTCCCTTGATGGTGTCGGGGCGCGCGATCGTATTTCTGCTGGTCACCATCATCATGTCGGCCGGCATCCTCACCAACCTCACCTTCAAGACCTATTGGGGCCGCCCGCGCCCAGTGGTGGTGACGCAGTTCGCCGGCGACCAGCAGTTCGTGGCGTGGTGGGATCCGCGGGGCGATTGCGTGCGCAACTGCTCGTTCTTCTCGGGCGAGGGCGCGACCGCGTTCTGGACGCTGGCGCCGGCCGCGCTGGCGCCGCCGGCATGGCGCCCGCTCGCCTATGCCGGCGCGGTGGTGTTCGGCGCCGTCACCAGCGGGCTGCGCATGGCGTTTGGTGGCCATTTCTTCACGGATGTGGCGATCGCCGGTCTCGTCAGTTTCGTCATGATCTGGTTTGCCTACGCGCTGATCTACCGCTGGCCACGGACCCGGTTTTCGGACGAGGCGGTCGATGCCGCCCTGACCCGGCTGAACATGCCCGCCTACCGGCTCCGCCGGCGCCTGTTCAGCGGCAAGACCGGTCCCGAACCCTCGGTTTAAGCCATTAAATGGGTGCCGAGCCCCGCGAAATTTGATATTCGCGCGGTCAACCCGTCCATGACATCAGCCCCTTGAGACCCGATTGGAAGCGCCATGACCACGATCCTGAAAAGCCTGCCCAAGGGTGAGAAAGTCGGCATCGCTTTTTCGGGCGGCCTCGATACCTCTGCGGCGCTGCTCTGGATGAAGCAGAAGGGCGCGCGCTGCTACGCCTACACCGCCAATCTCGGCCAGCCCGACGAGGCCGACTACAACGAGATCCCGCGCAAGGCGATGGAGTTCGGTGCCGAGAAGGCCCGGCTCGTCGATTGCCGCACGCAGTTGGTCCATGAAGGTATCGCCGCGATCCAGTCGGGCGCCTTCCATATCTCGACCGGCGGCATCACCTATTTCAATACCACCCCGCTCGGCCGCGCCGTCACCGGCACGATGCTGGTCGCGGCGATGAAGGAAGACGGCGTCAACATCTGGGGCGACGGCTCGACCTTCAAGGGCAACGACATCGAGCGCTTCTATCGCTACGGACTGCTCACCAATCCCGGCCTGAAGATCTACAAGCCCTGGCTCGACCAGCAGTTCATCGACGAGCTCGGCGGTCGCGCCGAGATGTCGGCGTTCATGACCGCCCAGGGCTTTGCCTACAAGATGAGCGCCGAAAAAGCGTATTCGACCGACAGCAATCTGCTCGGCGCCACGCACGAAGCCAAGGACCTCGAGAGCCTCGACAGCGGCATCAAGATCGTCAACCCGATCATGGGCGTGCCGTTCTGGCGCGACGACTGCAACGTCAAGGCCGAGAAGGTCGCGGTGCGTTTCGAGGAAGGGCAGCCGACCGCGCTCAACGGCCAGACCTTCGCTGATCCCGTCGCGCTGTTCCTGGAGGCCAACGTCATCGGCGGCCGCCACGGCCTCGGCATGAGCGACCAGATCGAGAACCGCATCATCGAGGCCAAGAGCCGCGGCATCTATGAAGCGCCGGGCATGGCGCTCTTGCACATCGCCTATGAGCGCCTCGTCACCGGCATCCACAACGAGGACACCATCGAGCAGTACCGCATCAGCGGCATGCGTCTCGGTCGTCTGCTCTATCAGGGCCGCTGGTTCGACTCGCAAGCGTTGATGCTGCGTGAGACCGCGCAGCGCTGGGTCGCGCGCGCCGTCACCGGCGAGGTGACGCTGGAGCTGCGCCGCGGCAACGATTATTCGATCCTCAACACCGAGAGCCCGAACCTCACTTATGCGCCTGAAAGGCTCAGCATGGAGAAGGTCGAGGATGCCGCGTTCTCGCCCGCCGACCGCATCGGCCAGCTGACCATGCGCAATCTCGACATCGCCGATACCCGGACCAAGCTCGGTCTCTATTCGAAGACCGGTTTGCTGTCGGGCAGCGAAGGCTCGCAGATATTCAAGCTCGAGAACGACAAGGGCTAATGCCCTCGCTGCCGCAGGGTGGGCAAAGCGAAAGCGTGCCCACCATCTTTCCGCGACCGAGATAGTGGTGGGCACGGCGCTCACGCGCCTTTGCCCACCGGACGATTGCGCGTAGCCCAGATGGAGCTACGCGCTTAATGACGATGTCATGCTCGACCGTTACGGTTCCGGTCCTGTTGGAAACGGAATCGCGGAGCATCGCGCATGGTCAAGAGATCGGCACTCGCCTCTCTCATCGTCCTCGTTGGGACATCGTCATTGTCGGCCCAGACGATCTATCCGATTGATCGTGCCGAGATCCTGGCCGGCGCGCAGTTCGACTTCAAGGTCGAGTTTCCCGGGCCGGTCGATCCGGCCACGCTGAAGGTGACGGTGAACGGCGCGGATTATGCGACCGCGTTCGGCCGTTCGGCGACCTTCATCGAGCGCGAGGACGGCAAGGAGCAGTCGGCGCTGATTCTGCGCGACGTCACGCTGACCACGCCGGGCAGCATTGCCGTGGATGTGAGCGACGGCACGCGCCAGCGCAGCGTCACGTGGACGGTCTACGACACGGGTCCGCGCAAGGCGAAGAACGTCATCCTGTTCATCGGTGATGGCATGTCGCCGGCGCATCGGGTCGCGGCCCGAATCCTGTCCAAGGGCATTGCGGAGGGCAAGAGCCGCGGGAAGCTCGCCATCGACGACATGCCTCATATGGCACTGGTGGCGACCGCGGGCTCGGACTCGATCATCACGGACTCCGCGAACTCGGCCAGCGCCTATGCGACCGGGCACAAGAGTGCCGTCAACGCTCTCGGCGTCTATGCGGACCGCACTGCAAGCCCGTTCGACGATCCCCGGGTCGAAACCATCACGAGCCTCGCCAGGAGGCGGCTCGGCATGGCGATCGGCATCGTCACCAACACGGAGATCGAAGACGCAACGCCGGCGGCGATGGTCGCGCATACGCGCCGGCGCGCGGCCTATGACGAGATCGTCGAGCAGTTGTTCGCGGCCAGGCCGGATGTGGTGATGGGCGGCGGCAGCGCGAATTTCCTGCCGAAATCTGCCGCCGGCTCCAAGCGCAAGGACGAGACCGACTACATCGCGAAGTTTCGTGACGCAGGCTACCAGGTGGCGACCACCGCGAGCGAGCTCAGCGCTTCTGCCGCAAAGCCGGAGACGGGCAAGCTGCTCGGCCTGTTCGCCACGGGTAACATGGACGGTGCGCTTGACCGCAAATTCCTGAGAGGTGGCGGCGTGAAGAAGTTTCCCGAGCAGCCTGACTTGACCGAGCAGGTGCAGGCAGCGCTGAGCATCCTTGCGAAGAGCGAGGCCGGCTTCTTCCTGATGGTCGAATCCGGACTGATCGACAAATATGCGCATGTCCTCGACATGGAACGGGCCGTCTACGACACGATCATGCTCGACAATGCGGTGCGCCAGACCCGCGAATGGGCGCGTGCGCGGGGCGATGATACCCTCATCCTGGTGCTCGCGGACCACAATCATCCCAACGGCCTTGTCGGCACGATCAACGACGACATGAGCGCCACGCCTAACGTTTCCCTGCGCGAGCGCGTCGGCGTCTACGAGCAGGCCGGATTTCCCAATTATCCGGCGCCCGATGCGGATGGCTATCCGTCACGCGTCGATGTCAGCCGCCGGCTCGCGATCTTCTCGGCCAGCCTGCCGGACCACTACGAGACGTTCCGCCCGAAGCTCGATAATCCCAACGAGCCCACCGTCAAGGCGGGCGACGGGACCTTCAAGGCCAACGACAAATACAAGGACGTCCCAGGCGCGGTGCTGCGCCCGGGCAATCTGTCGGCAATGATCGGCGCCAGTGTGCATTCGGGCGAGGACGTCATCCTGACCGCGACCGGGCCCGGTAGCTATGGCGTGCGCGGCTCGATGGACAATACCGAGGTCTTTCGCCTCATGGTCGACGCGCTTGGGCTGGCTGCACCGCAGTAGCAGCGATGCGGTCCAAACAAAAATGGCCGGAATTGCTCCCGGCCATTTGCGTTTGTGCTTGCCGTTACCGCGGCGGCGCGGTGCCGGCCGGAGGCGGCGGCAGCGAGGCTTGGCCGCCGTTGAGCAGCGGCGTGATGTTGCGGATGGTTACCCGACGGTTGATCGCGCTCGGCCCCTGCGTCTGCTCCTTCAGGTACTGCTCGCCGTAGCCCTGCGACGTCAGGTTCTCGGCGGGCACACCAAACTGCTGCGTCAGCAATTCGGCCGCGGACTGCGCACGGCGGTCCGACAATGAGAGATTGTCGACCTCGTTGCCGACCGCGTCGGTGTGTCCCTCGATCAGGAACACCTCGCGCGGATTGCGCTGGATCGCCTGGTTGAGGCCGTCGGCGATCACCTGCAGCCGGGCCGCCTGGTCCGGCGGGATGGTCCACGATCCCGTCTCGAAGATGATCGTGTTGACGTCGATGCTCGGCATCTGCATGCGAACATTGGGGCTGTAGCGGATCTCGTCGAGCGAGTAACGCCGATCGATCCGCTGCACCGGCGGTGCAACCATCGTCTGGTAGATCACGTCCGGCGACGCTTCCTGGGCGTCGACGATGTAGCGATCATAGGGAATGTTCACGACCGGCGGCGGCGCGTCGACATAGAAGCCGCCGACTGCCCGCGGATCGCGGTAGGTGTTGTCGATGATGACGAGTTCGCCCCCGCGGGGGTCCCTGCGGATTCGCCGCCGCAGCGAACCGTCCGCACCGACCACGGTGATGATCTCGCTGCCGTCGGGACGGACCACGACGGTGCGGGTTTCACCGCCGACAGTGTCGGTGCGGATGTCACGGGCGCCATAGCGGAAGCGATAGAGGTCGTTGCCGCGGACGTAAGCCTGCCCGCCCGGATCGCGGATGATGATGCGGTCCGGCTCGGTGTAGACGGTGCGGCCGCCTTCGACGACCTCGCGTCGCTGGCTGTGCATGTCGGCAATGGTGGCGCCGACCACGGCGCCGGCCACCACGCCTGCACCGATCGCGAGCGGGGTCAGGTCGCGCTGCTGCGGGCGCGGCGGAGGCGGCAAGGGCGCGGCGATCGTCGGCGCGGCCCGGAAGGCGGGCGCGACCGTCGGCGGAGCATTCCGCACCCTGTCGGGTGGCGGCGTGGCGGCCGCCGAGCCCGGTACGGTGCTCGGTGCCGCGACGCCGGCGGGAGGCGCCGGCGGCCGTGGCGGAGCGCCAGCTTGCGGTGACGCAGGCGGAGCTCCGGCGGCGGGGCCGCTCGCAGGAGGCGTTGCGCCCTGTTGGCCGGGGGTCGGTCTCGCAGGCGGAGCTGGGGTCGCGCCGGGAGCAGGTGTCGGTGCTGCACCTGGACGTCCGGGCGGGGGCGTCGGCGTACCACCAGGAGCAGGCGTCGCCGTCGGAGCGGGCGTGGCACCGGGAGCCGGTGACCCTGCCGAGGGAGGTGCGCCGGGACGTCCGGGCGGCGGTGTGCCGGGGCGGCCGGCCGGCGGTGCGCCGGGCGTGCTGCCCGGAGCCGGCGTTGCGGTCGGCGCAGGCGTTGTCGTCGGTGCGGGTGTCGCAGTCGGGGCAGGTGTGGCGGTCGGAGCAGGCGCTCCCGGTCGCGCCGTCGGCGCTGCGGGCGCGGGAGAAGGCGTCGCCGCGGGTGCCGGGGCGGGGCGGCCCGGAGGAGTTGCGGCTGGCGGCGTCGGAGCCGGACGTGCTGCGGGAGGCTGCGGCGTCGGTGCGTGCTGCGGAGCTGCAGCAGGCGGCGGTGCCGGCGGCGTGGGA
>NZ_AJQF01000465.1:0-4879 GCF_000261705.1 Bradyrhizobium genomosp. III
AGTCAATCCGCCGCACCAGAATGTGCATGCCCTAGCGCGTTCGCGGGGACGACACCGAGTTGTTGGAGACGCCGTCGACCCTACTCCGCCAGCGCCTTCATCTCCTTGTAGAGATCCGACTTGCCTTCAAAACCGATGCCCGGAAGGTCCGGCATGGTGATGTGGCCGTTCTCGACGCCAACGCCATCCGGGAAGCCGCCGTAGGGCTGGAACAGGTCGGGGTAGCTCTCGTTGCCGCCTAAGCCGAGGCCGGCGGCGATGTTGAGCGACATCTGGTGGCCGCCATGCGGGATGCAGCGGCTGGGGGACCAGCCGTGGGTTTTCAGGACTTCCAGCGTGCGCTGGTATTCGCACAGGCCGTAGGAGAGCGCGCAGTCGAACTGCAGCCAGTCGCGGTCCGGGCGCATGCCGCCGTAGCGGATCAGATTGCGGGCGTCCTGGTGGCTGAAGAGATTCTCGCCTGTGGCCATCGGGCCTGGATAGAATTCGGCGAGCGCGGCCTGCAGCGCGTAGTCGAGGGGATCGCCGACTTCCTCGTACCAGAACAAGGGATAGTCGCGCAGCATCTTGGCATAGGCGATGCCGGTCTCCAGGTTGAAGCGGCCATTGGCGTCGACGGCGAGCTGGGCGTCCTTGCCGATCTCCTTCAGCACCGCCTCGATGCGGGTGCGGTCTTCTTCAATTGGCGCGCCGCCGATCTTCATCTTCACGACGTTGTAGCCGCGATCGAGATAGCCGCGCATCTCACCGCGCAGCATCGAGAGGTCCTTGCCGGGATAGTAATAGCCGCCGGCGGCGTAGACGAACACGCGCGGATTGGCTTTGACGCCGTGCCGTTCGGCGAGCAGGCGAAACAGCGGCTTGCCCGCGATCTTCGCCACCGCGTCCCACACCGCCATGTCGATGGTGCCGACTGCGACCGAGCGCTCGCCGTGGCCGCCGGGCTTCTCGTTGGTCATCATCGCGCCCCAGACCTTGTCGGGGTCGAGATTGTCGCCGGCCGCATTCAGCAGCGACTTCGGATCGGCCTCGGTGATGCGCGAGGCAAAACGCTCGCGGATCAGGCCGCCCTGCCCGTAACGGCCGTTGGAGTTGAAGCCGTAGCCGATCACGCGCTTGCCGTCGCGAACGACGTCGGTGACGACGGCGACGAGGCTCGTCGTCATCTTGGTGAAGTCGATATAGGCGTTGCGGATCGGCGATGAGATCGGCTTGGTGATCTCGCGGACGTCGACGATGCGGACGGACATGGGGGGCCTTTCGATTTGTTAGCCCGTCATTCCGGGATGGTCCGAAGGACCTGACCTCAGGTGCGCAATTGCGCACCGGGGAATCTCGAGATTCCGGGTTCGATGCTTCGCATCGCCCCGGAATGACGGCTTCGCCGTCACTTCTTATCCCTGAAATACGGCTCCACCGGCCCGTGCACCTTGATGGTCAGCGGGTTGCCGTGGCGGTCCTTGGCGTTGCCGGCGGTGACGCGGACCCAGCCTTCGCTGATGCAGTATTCCTCGACATTGGTCTTCTCGACGCCCTTGAAGCGGATGCCGACGTCGCGCGCCAGGATGTCTGCGTTGTAATAGGGGCTGTTCGGATCGACCGACAGGCGGTCCGGAAATTCGTCGCTCATGATTGTCTCGCTCACAACAGGGTCTCGATTTGATTCCGCAATCCTTCCGGCCGTGCGGTCGGCGCGTAGCGCGCGATCACCTTGCCGGTACGGTCCACCAGGAATTTGGTGAAATTCCATTTGATGGAGGCCCCTAACAGGCCCGATTGCTGGTGTTTCAGGTACTCATACAGAGGGTGCGCATGGGCGCCGTTGACGTCGATCTTCTCGAACAGGGGAAAGGTGACGTCGTAATTGGTCGAGCAGAACGCCTGGATCTCGCTCGCCTGCCCCGGCTCCTGCGCGCCGAACTGGTTGCAGGGAAAGCCGAGCACGGAGAAGCCGCGCGGCGAGAGATCGCGATGCAGATCCTCCAGACCGCGATATTGCGGCGTGAAGCCGCATTTGCTCGCGGTGTTGACGATCAGGAGCACCTGCCCCTCGAAGCGGCGGAGCGCAACCTCCTCACCCGCAAGCGAGTTGGCCTTGAAATCGTAGATCGCGGACATCGCTAACCCACGGGATCGATCGGCGACGGCGGCACGCCGCCCGCCTCGATCGCTTCGCCTGCGAGCAGGCAGAGGTCTTCGCGGTAGCGGCCGGAGACGATGTGCACGCCGACGGGCGCCTTGCCGACCAGACCCGTGGAGACCACGAGGCCCGGCAGACCCATGAAGGGAATGGCGATCTGCGGCAGCTGCGCTTCCCAGACGCGCTTGAAGGACTCATCGTCCTTGCGATCGAGATGATCGGGGAACGGCAGCTCGCCGGACACCGGCGTCAGCAGCACCGCGTATTTTTCGAAGAACAGCATCCAGTCGCGGGTCAGAGTGGCCCGCCGCGTCAGCGCCTTGGCGTAATTGGCCTGATCCATCGGCGTGACCCTGCCGCGATTGCCGCGCAGGCACGCCAGCGCACCGGGATCGCCCTCGCGCTCGGCCATCTCCAGCTGCGCTTCATAGCCGTCGCCGAGCCAGAGCTTGATCTGCCACTCGACCGCCTCGCGCATCGACGGCGTGTTTTCGATCGTCTCGACCGTCCAGCCGGCACGCTCGAGGCGCTTGCCCGCATCGATCACCGCCGCCTTCACTTCGGGCGTGGTGGCAAGGCCGTCCGGATTGAGGCAGAGCGCGGCGCGCTTGTCCCGTGCTGGGCCTTCCAGCGGCACTGGTGCGTACCAGGGATCGCGGATGTCGCGGGCCGACATCGCAGCCAGTGAAATCCTGAGGTCGTTGACGGTGCGCGCCAGCGGACCCGAGACCGCCATGATCTGCGGTCCGATCGGGCGCTCCGGCAGTGCCGGATTGAAGGCGGGGATGCGGCCCAGCGTCGGGCGCAGGCCTTGCACACCGCAGGCATAGGCGGGGTAGCGGATCGAGCCGGCGATGTCGGTGCCGTGGGCGATGTGGCCGATGCCGGCCGCGACCGCCGAACCGGCGCCGCCGGACGAGCCGCCCGGGGTCAGAGAGGCGTCACGCGGGTTCTTGGTGTCGCCATGGACGAGGTTGGTGGTGAACCAGCGATAGGAGAAGGCCGGGCAATTGGTGCGGCCGAGCAGGATGGCGCCGGCTTTGCGGAAATTTGCGACCACCGGATTGTCCTCGCGCGCGATCAAATCGCGCTGGAGCTTGAGGCCGTTGGTGGTGGCAAAGCCCTCCTGGTCGACATTGGCCTTGATGGTGACGGGCACGCCGGCGAGCACGCCGGGGTCCTCGCCCCGCGCGATGGCGGCATCGACGGCGTCGGCCTGCTTGAGCACGTCGTCCGGCCGGTGGTCGATCACCGCATTGAGCTGGGGATTGACGGCGTCCAGGCGGGCTAGCCCGGCCTTGGCGGCCTCCCTGGCAGACACCTTTTTGGACTTGACGAGGATGGCGAGGTCGGCAGCCGACAGGCGCCAGAGATCTTGCATGGCTTGCTCCGTGTAACCGGCGTCTTTTAGCGCCGGGAACGCGGCAAAGCCATGCGGATTTCGCAGGGGCGAAGGCGCTGGGGCGCCGGGTGGTCCCTCGTCATTGAATCCTGAGCGCAGCGAAGCAATCGAGAAATCCCTCCGCGGAGGCAGTCTGGATTGCTTCGTCGCAAGGGCCAATGACGGGGAGGGAGTGTGGGCTAGTGCCGCGTCGCGGACGCGTCCGGGATGTCCAGCAGCGCCTCGGTGAAGGGGAACTCCAGCACGATCTCGCCTTCGGCGTCGGTCACCTCGATCACGGCGTCCAGCAGGGCGCGCTGGGTGCCCTCGGATTTCACCACCTCCAGGATCATCTGGCGGGCGACCTCCCAGGCGCGGTCGGGGTTGCGCAGGTCCTCGCCTTCGGGATCCACGATCAGTTCGTCGCCGATACGGGTGTTGAAGTAGTATTTGGGCATCATCGAAATCCAGTTGGGTCGCCTGTACCGGATTGAAAGCTGCACTGCACTCACAACTGCTTTATCAGGACAGGGTTCGCGACCGAATGCGCCGAACGCAAGGCAGCGCCCCAGAAGTGGTGTTCCCGAGGGCTTTTTTTCGCGGCGCAACATGGGCTTCTCGGGAAAATTTCACTGGCGAACTTCTCGGCGCGCATTAATTTAACGGGTGGGCGGATACGTCCGAATTCGCGAAAATGGAGTGCCAAAATGGCCTGGAAAGCCCCGAAGATCGTCGAAGTGCCCTGCGGCATGGAAATCAACATGTATGTGAGCGCCACCCGCAAGTAAGCGGTTGGTGATCTGCGTTCAGCGCAGGTGGGTCTTTCGGTCACGACCGGTTTCCGAATGATGGAAATCGTGTCGGCCTGAGATCCACCTCCGTGACGTTGCTTCCAGGAGACGGATCATGCTTCGCGTCGTCGTCCTGGGCGCCGCAGCCGGCGGCGGAGTGCCGCAATGGAATTGCGGCTGCGAGGGCTGCCGGGCGGCCCGTGAGAACGGCCATGAACTCTTGAGAACCCAAGCCTCGGTCGCCTTCAGCGGCGACGGCGAGTACTGGTTCCTGATCAATGCCTCCCCGGACCTGCGGCAGCAATTGAATGCCACGCCGCAGCTGCACCCCAAAGCGAGCGCGCTGCGCCATACGCCGATCGCAGGCGTTATCCTGACCAACAGCGAGGTGGATGCGGTGGCAGGCCTGCTCTCGATGCGCGAGGGCTCGCCCTTCACGGTCTATGCGCACGAGAAGGTGCTGGCGATCCTGAAGAGCAACAGCATCTTCGACGTGCTGAACGAAAAGAACGTGCGGCGCCAGCCGATCGACATCAGCGAGCCGTTCGAACCGCGGCTACCGGATGG
>NZ_AJQF01000466.1:0-2597 GCF_000261705.1 Bradyrhizobium genomosp. III
GCGCGCTCCGGGCTGGAAGTGCTGGCCTTCGCAGTCCCCGGCAAGTCGGCCTGGTATCTGGAAGGCAAGGCGCATCCCGGTGGCGAGAGCGGCGACGGCGACACGCTGGGCCTGAAGATCACCGACAAGGCGACCGGCAAGTGCTTCTACTTCATCGCGGCGTGCGCCGAGGTGACCGACGCGCTGAAGGCCGAGATCGACGGCGCTTCGCTCGTGTTCTTCGACGGCACGGTCTGGCAGGACGACGAGATGATCAAATGCGGCCTCGGCCACAAGACCGGCAAGAGCATGGGACATGTCGCCATGTCCGGCGACGACGGCGCCATCGCACGGCTGGCCGACCTTGCTATCGACAGGAAGATATTTCTGCATATCAATAACTCGAACCCGGCGCTGCTGCCTGCCTCACCCGAGCGCAAGGCCGCTGAGCAGGCGGGCTGGCAGATACCGGCGGATGGAACGGAGATCGTGCTGTGAATGCGGCGTCAATGACTGGAATGACTGCGCTCTCGATCGGCAAGGACATCAAGCTCACGAGCGCCGAGGAGCTGGAGGCGGCGCTGCGCCATATCGGGGCGACGCGCTATCACAGCCTGCATCCGTTCCACAAGCTGCTGCACGGCGGCAAGCTGAACAAGGGCCAGGTGCAGGCCTGGGCGCTGAACCGCTACTATTACCAGAGCACCATCCCGATCAAGGACGCGGTGGTGATCTCGCGCTTCCGCGACCGCGCCACGCGCCTGGAATGGCGCCATCGCATCGAGGACCATGACGGCGATGTCGGCTCCGAGGGCGGCATCGAGCGCTGGATCAAGCTGACGGAAGGACTCGGGCTCGACACGGCTTACGTGGAATCGACCGAAGGCATCTTGCCGGCGACGCGCTTCGCGGTCGAAGCCTACGTCCACTACTGCCGCGAGAAGAGCCCGCTGGAGGCGATCGCCTCCTCGCTTACCGAGCTGTTCGCGCCAAATCTGCATGAAGAACGCATCTCCGGCATGCTGGAGCACTATGATTTCGTCAATCCTGACATCATGAGCTACTTCAAGCGTCGCCTGACCCAGGCGCCGCGCGATGCCGGCTTTGCGCTCGACTATGTCAAGGCGCATGCAAGGACGCCGGAAGAGCGCGCCTCCGTCTGCAACGCGCTGATCTTCAAGACCAACGTGCTATGGGTGCAGCTCGACGCGCTCCAGCACGCCTATGTCGAGGGCAACATTCCGCCGGGCGCGTTCGTGCCCAAAGCGAGCTGAAGAGGAACTGGAATGGCCGGGCCGCGGAACATCAGCGTCAGCGAGGCAAGCCGCCCGGTGCTGCCGCGGCATGCCAAGCTGAAATATGACGAGACGCGAAAGGTCTGGGTGATCCTGGCGCCGGAACGTGTTCTGGCCCCGGACGAGATCGCAGTCGAGGTCCTGCAGCTCTGCAACGGCGAGCGCAGCGTCGGCGACATTGCGGACGCGTTGGCGGTCAAATACGCCGCGCCGCGCGAGGCGATCCTGGCCGATGTCATCGTCATGCTGCAGGATCTCGCCGACAAGGGCTTTCTCACGGAAGCCCGGGAGAAGACGTCATGAGCGATGTGCTCGGCAATCCCACCGTCCCGCCCAACGCCAGCGACAGCCTCGCGGTGCTGGAGAAGCAGCGCTCGACAGCGGAGACTTTTGGCATTCCGCTCGCGGTGCTGCTGGAGATCACCCATCGCTGCCCGCTGCAATGCCCCTACTGCTCCAACCCGGTGGAGCTCGATCGCTCGGGCAAGGAGCTGACCACCGAGGAATGGAAGAAGGTCTTGAGCGAGCTCGCCGAGATCGGCGTGCTGCAGGTGCATTTCTCCGGCGGCGAGCCGACGGCGCGCAAGGACCTCGTCGACCTCGTCAAGCATGCCAGCGACGTCGGCCTCTACACCAACCTGATCACCTCGGCCGTACTGCTGACGCGCGAGAAGCTCAGCGGTCTCGCCGATGCCGGGCTCTGCCATGTGCAGATCTCGTTCCAGGGCATCGAGGAAGGCCTCGCCGATCGCGTCGCCGGCTACAAGGGCGGCCACCGCAAGAAGCTCGAGGTCGCAAAGTGGACGCGCGAGCTTGATTTGCCGCTCACCGTGAACGCGGTGATGCACCGGCAGAATTTGCACCAGCTGCCTGACATCATCCAGATGTCCGTCGATCTCGACGCCGACCGGCTCGAGGTCGCCAATGTGCAGTATTACGGCTGGGCGTTGAAGAACCGCGCCGCGCTGATGCCGACGGTGGCGCAGCTCGACGAATGTACCCGCCTCGTCGAGGAGGCGCGCGAACGGCTGAAGGGCACGCTTGCGATCGACTACGTCGTTCCCGATTACTACGCGCTGCGGCCGAAGAAATGCATGGGCGGCTGGGGCCGTCAGTTCTTCAACATCTCGCCCGCCGGCAAGGTGCTGCCCTGCCACGCCGCCGAGAGCATCACCGGGCTCGACTTCGAGTCGGTGCGCTCCAACCATTCGATCGCCTGGATCTGGCAGAACTCCGAGGCCTTCAACCGCTATCGCGGCACCGGCTGGATGAAGGAGCCGTGCAAGTCTTGCGAATTCCGCGAGATCGATTTCGGCGGCTGCC
>NZ_AJQF01000467.1:0-14556 GCF_000261705.1 Bradyrhizobium genomosp. III
CCGCCAACACCGATCCCGCCTGCGCACTGTCGCCGCTGCACGAAACCATCTTCAAGCAGGCCGAGCGTGAGGCCGAGGGCGAGACCAGCCGCTTCCTCTATCGCAACTTCGCCGGCGGCACCCTGGAATCTGAGAATGGGGCCTGACGCCGACGCAGGCACAGCCGCGAGGCGCGCCGATCCGTTTGCGCCGCTGACCTCCGACATGCTCGACGTCGGCGACGGCCATGAGCTCTATGTCGAGAGCGTCGGTCGCAGCGGCGGCATTCCCGCGGTCTACCTGCACGGCGGGCCCGGCAGCGGATGCCAGCCCGATCATCGCCGGCTGTTCGACCCTGATCGCTTCTGCGCCGTGCTGTTCGACCAGCGCGGCTGCGGCCGCAGCCGTCCCAAGGGATCGCGCGAGCACAACACCACGGAACATCTGATCGCGGACATGGAGATGATCCGCGACAAGTTCGGCTTCGAACGCTGGATGGTCGTCGGCGGCTCCTGGGGCGCGACGCTGGCGCTGGCGTACGCGCAGGCCCATCCGGAGCGCATCTCCGGCATTGCGCTCCGCGCGACCTTTCTGGGCACGCGGGCAGAGGTCGAGACGGCCTTCACGGTGCGCCTGCCGCAATTCTATCCCGCGCTCTACGAGGATTTTCTGAGCGTGCTGCCGCCCGGGGAACGCGCACGCCCGGTGGAAGCCTATTATCGCCGCATCCTCGATGCCGATCCGGCCATTCACGGACCTGCGGCCCGCGCCTGGCACGATACCGAGCGAGCCCTGTCGGAGCACAAGGCGGCGAAGACGCGGCTGGACCTGGCGTCACTGAACGTGTGGCGCACGCTGCCGGCGACGCCGTTCATGGAGGCACATTATTTCATCAACAACTCCTTCATGAACCAAGACCAGCTGCTGCGGAACGCGGACCGGCTCGCCGGCATTCCCGGCATTATCGTGCAGGGCCGCTACGACCTGTTGTGCCCTCCTGAGACATCACACACGCTCGCGAAAGTTTGGCCGGGTTCCGAGATTCGCCTCGTGGAAGAAGCCGGACATTCGCTCTATGATGCCGGCGTGAGGGATGCGGTGATGAAGTCGATTGCCGACCTTGCGTCGAAGGCCGCGCGCTAATGCGCGAAAAAGGACAACAAGAAAATGCCGCTCGCCGGAAAGGGCATGCTGCTGACGTCGATGAACATCGACGCAGGCAATGAGGCCGATTTCAACCGCTGGTACGATCGCGAACATCTGGAAGAGCGCGTCGCGATCGAGGGCTTTCTGGAAGCGCGGCGCTATGTCGCGCATGCCGCCAATCCCAAATATCTCTCGCTGTACTCGACCGCGACGCTCGACGTGCTCGACAGTCCCGCCTATCGGGCGCGGCTGGCCAACCAGACCGAATGGTCGCGGCGGAGCATGGCGCATTTCAAGGACATGCTCCGTGTCGTCGCTCGCATTACCATCAGCAACGGCACCGGCCGCGGCGCTGCGCTCGGCGTGGTGCGCCTGCGGCCGACGCCCGACAATGCCGGCGCATGGCGTGATGCACTGCAAGAGAAGCTGGCGCCGGAGAAGCGCGACGGCATCATCTCCATGCATCTGCTCGAGAGCGAGCCGGAATTGTCCGGCGCGACAGCGGACATTCCGGCGGTGCGCAACGAAGGCGTCCGCGACTGGTTCGTGCTGATCGACGGCACGCATGTCGGCGCTGTCTCGGCCGTGATCGCCGAGCGCTTCACCGGCCCTGCCGCATCACCCTTCCCGCTGCCCGTCTCGGTCGGGACTTACAGCCTGATGTGGGATCTCGCGAAGAGCGATATCGCGCGCGGCTGAACAACCATCTGCATCGCAACATATTGCACCGCACGCGCATCGCGCACGGCCGTTAATGCTGTGCGCGCGTAGCTCCCATGAAAGCGGGGACGCGCCGAACTTTGCCGTTGTACTTCGGAAAGGTTCTAATAAGCTAACCCAATGACGTCATTCAGAAACCAGATCGCAGCGCGTTAAGCGTTCGCCAAGCTCAGAAGAGGCCGCCGGGTCTTTGAGCCTGCGCGGACAGGGTAGGAATGAAACCGACCGATATCGCGGCCCCCGACTACTTTCACAAAGTGGTCGATTGCCAATGGGCCTGTCCTGCGCACACCCCGGTTCCCGAATATATCCGACTGATCGCACAAGGCCGCTACAGCGACGCCTATATGATCAATTGGAAATCGAACGTGTTTCCCGGAATTCTGGGACGCACCTGCGATCGTCCATGCGAGCCGGCGTGCCGCCGCGGACGCGTCGAGGAGACGCCGGTCGCGATCTGCCGGCTCAAGCGCGTCGCCGCCGATTTCAAGGACGACATCAGGCAGCGCCTGCCGCGCCCCTCGCCGAAGAACGGCAAGCGCGTCGCCTTCGTCGGTGGCGGCCCCGCCTCGCTGACGGTGGCGCGCGATCTGGCGCCGCTCGGCTATCACTGCACCGTGTTCGATGCCGATCCCGAAGCCGGCGGCATGATGCGCACGCAGATCCCGAAATTCCGCCTGCCCAATTCGGTGATCGACGAGGAGACCGGCTACATCCTGGGTCTCGGCGTCGACTTCAAGGGCAGCCACCGCATCGAGAGCATGAAGTCGCTGCTCGCGGAGAAATACGACGCGATCTTCGTCGGCTCCGGCGCACCGCGCGGCCGCGAGCTCGACATTCCCGGCCGCAAGGAAGCGGCGGGCAACATCCATATCGGTATCGAATGGCTGGCCAACGTGTCATTCGGCCATGTCGACAAGATCGGCAAGCGCGTGATCGTGCTCGGCGGCGGCAACACCGCGATGGATTGCTGCCGCACCGCGCGCCGCCTCGGCGGCGAGAAAGTCACGGTGATCGTGCGCTCCGGCTTCGAGGAGATGAAGGCCTCGCCGTGGGAGAAGGAGGACGCAATCCACGAGGATATTCCGATCCTCAATTACATGGTGCCGGTGGCATTCAAGCACGTCGCCGGCAAGCTCATCGGCGTCACCTTCCAGCACGTCAAAGCCGAATTTGACGCCAAAGGCCGCCGTAACCTCGTGCCTTCGGGCGACCCCGATCAGACCATTCCCTGCGACGACGTGCTGGTCGCAGTCGGCCAGGAGAACGCCTTCCCCTGGATCGAGCAGGATTGCGGCATCGAGTTCGACAAATGGCACATGCCCAAGGTCGATCCCAAGACATTCGCCTCGACCAATCCAAAGGTGTTCTTCGGCGGCGATGCTGCATTCGGCCCGAAGAACATCATCTGGGCGGTGGCGCACGGCCATGACGCCGCGCTGTCGATCCACAAGATGCTCTCGGGCGAGGACATTACCGAGCGTCCGCTGCCCGACGTGCATGTCTCATCGCAGAAGATGGGCATCCACGAATGGAGCTATGACAACGACATCTCGATCGACAAACGCTACAAGGTGCCGCATCGCGACAAGGTGATCGCGCTGAAGGACATCCGCGCCGAGGTCGAGCTCGGCTACGACGTCAAGCTGGCGTTGGGCGAAGCCGAGCGCTGCCTGAATTGTGACGTCCAGACCGTGTTCTCGACCTCGCTCTGCATCGAGTGCGATGCCTGCGCCGACATCTGCCCGATGGATTGCATCACCTTCACCGGCAACGGCGAAGAAAGCGATTTGCGCCAGCGCCTGAAGGCACCCTCGCCGCATCCGGACCAGGACCTCTACGTCTCCTCGGATCTCAAAACCGGGCGCGTAATGGTGAAGGACGAGGACGTCTGCCTGCATTGCGGGCTGTGCGCCGAGCGTTGTCCCACCGGCGCCTGGGACATGCAAAAATATTTCATCGAGATGACCCACGCAGGTTCGACATGCCCGACAAAAAGCCGATCAGCAGCGTAAACGACTTCGTCGTCCGCTTCGCCAACGTCAACGGCTCGGGCTCGGCCAGCGCCAACGAGATGTTCGCGCGCGCGATCCTGCGCCACGGCGTCCCGGTGTCCCCACGCAACATCTTCCCCTCCAACATCCAGGGCCTGCCGACCTGGTACGAGGTGCGGGTGACCGAGGACGGCCATCTCGGCGCCCGCGGCGGCGTCGACATGATGGTGGCGATGAACCCGCAGACCTGGGACAAGGACGTGGCCGGCATCGAGCCCGGCGGCTATCTGTTCTACGATTCCACCAAGCCGATGCCGTCGACCAAATTCCGCGACGATATCACCGTAATCGGCGTGCCGCTCACCGCCATCACCAACTCGACCTACACCGATCCGCGCCAGCGCCAGCTGTTCAAGAACATCATCTATCTCGGCGCACTCTCGGCGCTGCTCGACATGGACCCGAAGCTGATCGAGCAGCTGATCGGCGAGCAGTACAAGGGCAAGGAAAAGCTGCTCTCCTCCAACGTCCATGCGCTGCATTTGGGGCGCGACTGGGCGCTGCAGAATTTGAAATGCCCGATTGGCCTCAGGGTGAAAAAGTCGGACAAGGTCGGCGACCGCATCTTCATCGAGGGCAACAGCGCCGCCGCGCTCGGCGCCGTCTATGGCGGCGCCACGGTATGCGCGTGGTATCCGATCACGCCGTCCTCCTCGGTGGCCGAAGCCTTCACCGCGCACTGCAAGAAATACCGGCACGATCCTGAGACCGGCAAGGCGAAATACGCCATCGTCCAGGGTGAGGACGAGCTGGCCTCGATTGGCATCGTCATCGGCGCGTCCTGGAACGGCGCCCGCGCCTTCACCGCGACGTCAGGCCCCGGCATCTCCCTGATGACCGAGTTCATCGGCCTCTCATACTTCGCCGAGATCCCGGCCGTGATCATGAACATCCAGCGCGCCGGCCCCTCGACGGGCATGCCGACCCGCACCCAGCAATGCGACATCATCGCCTGCGCCTATGCTTCGCACGGCGACACCAAGCATGTGCTGCTGTTCCCCGAGGATCCCGCCGAGGCCTTCGAATTCGCGGCCGCCGCGTTCGATCTCGCCGAGCGTATCCAGACCACGATCTTCCTGATGCTCGACCTCGACATCGGCATGAACCACCGGCTCTGCCGCCCGCTGAAATGGGACGACGCAAGGCAATACGACCGCGGCAAGGTGATGACCGAGGAGATGCTGGAAGAGGGGCGCGACTTCGGCCGCTATCTCGACGTCGACGGCGATGGCATCCCCTACCGCACCTATCCCGGCACGCACCCGACCAAGGGCTCCTATTTCACCCGCGGCACCTCGCGCGACCGCTATGCGCGCTACTCCGAGGAAGGCTCGGTCTACGCCGACAACATGCAGCGCCTGATGCGCAAGTTCGAGACCGCGCAGGACCTGGTGCCGCGGCCGCTGCAGGCCAATGCGGAACGGCCGACCAAATACGGCGTGATCTATTTCGGCTCGACCTCACCGGCGATGGACGAGGCGATCGGCCTTTTGGAAGCGCGCGGGCATCAGCTCGACCGCCTGCGCATCCGCGCCTTCCCGTTCCATTCGAGCGTGGCGAGCTTCCTCGCCGAGCACGATTTCGTCTACGTCGTCGAGCAGAACCGCGACAGCCAGCTCCGCCAGCTGATCGTCAACGAGAACGGCATCGACCCGGTGCGCCTCGTGCCGATCGTGCACTATGACGGCTCGCCGATCACCGCCCGTTTCATCGCAAAAGCCATTGGCGACCACCAGGATCACCTCAAGGTGACCCCGCTCCGTAAGGCCGTGTCATGACCGACGCGTTGCTCTCCCCATCGTCATGCCCGGACTTGATCCGGGCATCCACGCCTTTCTTCTTCCCGGACAAGACGTGGATGGCCGGGACAAGCCCGGCCATGACGGGCTTGGGATCGCAGGTGCTCTCATGACCTACATCGCAAAGCCGAAATTCCATCATCCCGGCCTCAAGAAGAACGAGCTCGGCTACACGCATCGCGACTACGAGGGCAAGATCTCGACGCTGTGCGCCGGCTGCGGTCACGATTCGATCACGGCTTCGATCATCGAGGCCTGCTACGAGCTCTCGATCGAGCCGCACCGGGTGGCGAAGATCTCCGGCATCGGCTGCTCGTCGAAGACGCCGGACTATTTCCTCGGCAATTCGCACGGCTTCAACTCCGTGCACGGCCGCATGCCCAGCGTGCTGACCGGCGCCAACCTCGCCAACCGCGATCTGATCTATCTCGGCGTCTCCGGCGACGGCGATTCCGCCTCGATCGGGTTCGGCCAGTTCGCACACTCGATCCGGCGCGGCGTCAACATGACCTACATCGTCGAGAACAACGGCGTCTACGGGCTGACCAAGGGCCAGTTCTCGGCCACCGCCGACCGCGGCTCGAAGTCCAAGAAGGGCGTCACCAACACCGACAACGCCATCGACCTCGTTGCGATCGCGCTGCAGCTGGGCGCCACCTTCGTCGCGCGCAGCTTCTCCGGCGACAAGACCCAGCTGGTGCCGCTGATCGCGGCCGCGATCCGCCACAAGGGCGCGTCCTTCATCGACGTCATCAGCCCCTGCATCGCCTTCAACAACCACGCCGGCTCGACCAAGAGCTTTGATTATGTCCGCGAGCACAACGACGCCGTGAACCGGCTCGACGTGCTGGTCGGCCGCGACCCCATCGCGGTGGATTATGCGCCGGGCACGGTGCAAATGGTCGAGCAGCATGACGGCAGCAAGATCGCGCTGCGCAAGATCGACGCCGACTACGATCCGCATGACCGGCTGGGCGCCCAGACCTTCCTCGCGCGGCACGCCGCCAAGGGGCAGATCGTCACCGGTCTCCTTTACGTCGACCCCGACGCCGAAGATCTGCACGAGCATCTCAACACGGTCGAGACGCCGCTCAACACGCTGGAAGCGGACACGCTGTGCCCGGGTTCGGCCGTGCTGGACAAGATCAACGCCAGCCTGCGGTGATCATTTGCTCCGGGCCGCAGCCGGCGACCTGACGCGTATCGTGATCTTCTCCGACACGACCGGCGGTTCGAACGGATAGTGCTTGGCGTCGCCGAGCACCAGCTGCAGGGTGTGAGTCCCCGGCGCAAGGTCCAGCATGGTCTCGGTCTGCCCTGCGCCGAAATGCAGGTGCGACTTGTCCTGCGGGATCGGCTCCTTGGGATCGATGGGATCGTTGACGTCGACCAGCAGATGATGATGACCGGCATTCTGGTAATCGTCGCCGGCATGCGTCACGCCCATGTTGCGCAGCCCGAACCGGACCCAGAATCCACCGCGAACCTTCTGCCCATCGTGCGGCGTAATGAAATAGAGCTTTGCGTCCTTTGGCGCGGTCTTTCCCTGCGAGTAGGCTGCGCCCGGGTGCACTGCGATCGCCGTCGCCAATGCGACACAATGAATGATCTTCATCAAATCCACTCCAGCACTTACGGACCGAGCGCGACGCGGAATCCATGCGTGGGATAACGGACATTGGTGTCGTAACCATCGCGATTGGATGGCCTCACATATCTCGCATCGTTCTTCCACGAGCCCGAGCGCAGGACGTGCGAGCTGCAGTCCCCGCCACTCCATGCCGAGCCGTCGGTGGGCGCGCCCTGATAGGTCTTGTGCCAGCAGTCCTCGACCCATTGATCGATACCGCCACCCATGTCGTGGAGGCCGAACGGGTTCGGCTTGAAGCTGCCGACCTTCGCCGGCTGCTCGGCCGCGAGGTCACCGCAATCCTTGCATCCGGCCATGCCTGGCTGGAGCTTGTCGCCCCACCAATATTTGCTCTGCGTGCCGCCGCGCGCGGCGTATTCCCATTCGGCTTCGCTCGGAAGCCGGTAGGGCTTCTTGGTCGCCTGCGCCAGATACCCCGCATATTGCTGCGCGTCGGTCCAGCTCACATTGCTGATCGGCGCATCGTCTTTGCCGGTAGCGGTGAAGCTGCACGCCTTTGCGGCCGCGCATTCGTTCCATTCCTGCACGGTCACCGGATATTTGCCGATCGAGAACGGCTTGACCGTGACCTGGTGGACAGGACGTTCGGTCGGATCGTCATTGCTTCCCATCGCAAAGCTGCCGCCGCGAATGGCGATCATCTCGGGTTCGCGGGGCGGCGTGGCCGATGGGCTGGGCGCCGGTGCCGGAGACGACGCCAATGACGGAGATGGTTGCGGCGTTTGCGTCGCCGCTTCGCGCGGCGGAGCCAGCGGGCTCGGGGAAGCGACCGGGGATGCGGCCGGCGTGGCGGCCTGCTCGCCCACTCCACCCCGCGGCTGCGCCAGCAGATACCACAGCGCGCCGGTCGCAATCACCAGCAGCGTGATGCCAAGGAGAAAGATCAGAGTATTCTCGCGCCGTCCTCGCGTCCTTCCGACGGCATCTGCGTCCGGCAGCACGCGATAGACGCGCACCGGATCCGTGATGTTCTTGACCTTGCGGTCCCCGAGCGACTCATAGCCGCACACCACCTTGTGCTTGATCTGCTCGTAGATCGCGCCCGAGATATAGACGTGACCGGGCTCGGCGATACCCTCGATACGTGTGGCGATGTTGACTCCGTCGCCATAGACATCGTCCGGCTCCACGATCACGTCACCGAGATTGACGCCGATCCGGTATTCGAGCCGGGAGTGCTTCGGAAGCGAGGCATTGCGGCCGATGAGGTTCTGCTGGATGACGATGCTGCAGCGAACGGCCTCGACAGGACTGTCGAAGATCGCGATGAAGCCATCGCCCGTCGTCTTCACCAGCGCCCCATGATGTTCGACGATGCTGGGCTGGATGAGATCACGCTCGATCCGCTTGACACGGACATGCGTGCCCTCCTCGTCGGCCTGCATCATGCGGCTGTAGGAGGCGATGTCACCGACGATGATGGCTGCGAGACGACGAGGCATTGAGCCGTGCGGAGGCGGCTCATCCTGACTTCCGGGTCTGAAGTTGCGAATTTCGCCCATTGCGGGGGGACTCCACAAACCTACAAAGGCAGCCCCAGCTTACGACCGCTAAAGGCGACCGTCTGTGAAGGCTATCACATTGATGAAATGGAGCAATGTCGAAGGACTCCCAGGGATCGAGTTCCGGACGGCGAAGGCGTCGCATCGGTTGAACCTTCCTCGCCCTCCCGGTGACTAACGCCGTGCCTGGAACTATCCATCCCACTCCGCGCTGCGATGATCATGCGCGACTTGCGCGCGTTGAACGCGTCGCACTTGGGCCGCGTCTAAAGCCTACAGCTCAGCTATTGCGCTCGAGGCCATCATGAAGCTCTCTCTCCTGACTGCCCTCGCCGTTGCCGCACTCATCAGCGCGGCCCACGCGGATGAGGCTGACGACATCCGCGAAGCCAGCAAGGCCGAGGCCGAGACCTTCAACACGCGGATGTATGCGGGCACCCCCGGCAACAAGGCCTATGCCTGCTTCGTCCGCCGCTACGATGCGGAGCATCTGGCGCGGCATCCGAAACAGAAGGTCGCTTCGATGAAGCTGCTGATCTCAGCCGAGTTGGACAAGGAAGACAGGGAGCTGCACAATTCCTTCCGCCTGGGCTTCAGGTACCGCCATCGCTCCGGCGATTTCGACTCCAGCGGTTCTTGTAACCACGCCGTATTCACCAAGGACGGCAACGAGGTTCGCCTCGGTTGCGGTGTCGATTGCGAGGGCGGTGGCATCGGCGTTGCACTGTCCAAAGACGACCGATCGGCGATCGTACGGCTCGAACAGGTCCGCGTCTGGCAGAACAACAAGCCGGATGACGAGGCCGAGCAGTCGCTGGTCGGCGGTGCCGACGACCGGATTTTCCGCCTCGACCGCACCGACAACAGCGAGTGCGCTTCGCTGGTGACCGACCGCAAAGAACTCGCCGCCCTCCGCCACAAATGATGATATGTCGCCGGCGAATTCAGTCCAGTCGAGGGAGATCGCCATGAACCGGCGGAACATCTTGTGGAGCGCAATCTCGGCCCTGGGCGCGGCATTCGGTGCCTCCAGCGCGAAAGCCGCGACGGAAGCGGGCGCGGGCAACAAGCTCAAAGTGGTCTACCATCTCAGCGATGCCGAGAAGGTCAATTTCGTGCTCGGCAACATCCAGAACCACATCGACGGCGTCGACGGTCCTGATCACGTCACGATCGCGCTGGTGATCCACGGGCCGGCGCTGAAGGCATTCCACTCGGCGCAGGCCAACCCCGACATCAGCAAGCGCGTGGGCGAATTCTCCAAGGATGGCGTCGAGCTCGCCGCGTGCGGCAACACGATGAAGGCGCAGAACGTGACGCTCACCGAGCTGCTGCCGGGCTTCGTGAGCGCGGAAAAGGGCGGCGTGGTTCGTTTGGCTGAGCTGCAGTCGCAGGGGTATCTGTATCTGCGGCCGTAGGGCATTGCGGTTGCCACGAGAAAGGTGCGCCCCTTCCCCCGCTTGCGGGGGAGGGTTGGGGAGAGGGTGTCTCCGCAATGAAGAACCCCCAGAGGAGAGAACCCTCACCCGACGCTTCGCGTCGACCTCTCCCGCAAGCGAGAGAGGTAAGTCGCGCCCGCGGATGCCTTCCGCTTCAAAGCTCCCGCCGCCGCCATCATGCTTGACTTACCCATAACCCAACGGTTATGAGTTAAACCATAACTTCCCGGTTATGGATTCCCATGTCCCTCGCCCCCGACCTCCTGTTCCGGACGCTCGCCGACCCCACAAGGCGGGCGATCTTCGAGCGGCTGTGCCGCGAGGGGGAGCAGACGGTCGGGGCCCTGACCGTGAGATCCGGCGTTTCCCAGCCGGCAGTCTCAAAACATCTCGGCGCGTTGAAGCTGGCCGGCCTGGTGCGCGACCGCCATGAGGGACGGCAGACCCATTACAGCGCGCAGCCCGGCGCACTCGATCCGCTGCTCGACTGGACCAGCCAGATGACCGGATTCTGGCAGAGGCGGCTCGACGCACTCGACGATCTCCTGAAGAGGATGGACCAATGACCGAAGCCTCAAGCGAAACGCGCTCCGTCGTGATCGAGCGCGAATTCGCCTTCCCGGCCGAGCGGCTCTGGCGCGCGCTTACGCAGCCGCATCTGATCGAGGAATGGCTGATGAAGAACGACTTCAAGCCGTCAGTCGGTCATCGCTTCAATCTTCGCGGCGAATGGGGCGGCGTGCTGGACTGCGAGGTGCTCACCATCGAGCCGCAGAAGACGCTCGCCTACACCTGGAATTTCTCGCATGAGGACGCCGCGTTCGACCTCAAGAGCGTCGTCACCTTCACGCTGACTCCGACCGGCGCGGGCACGCACTTACGCGTCGAGCAGGCGGGCTTCAGCCCGACGCAGAAGCAGGCTTACGGCGGCGCGCATGCCGGCTGGAAGCAGTTCCTTGCCAAGCTGGACGAGGTGCTGGCGCGGGGGGAATAGCTCCGGCCGGCCATTTCCATTCCAATCATCTCTAGAAGGAGACCCCAGTGAGCACAGACATGCGGATTCGTCAGATCCATCGCTGGCTGTCGATGGCTTTCACGCTTGCCGTCATCGCCAACATCGTCGCCATGACCATGCAGCTCCAGGCCGTCTGGATCGGCTTCCTGGCGCTGGTCCCGCTGATCCCGCTGCTGGCGACCGGGCTCTATCTGTTCGCGCTGCCCTATCTCGGCCGCCGCGGCAACGCGTGACACGAGGCGAGACGATGAAGAAGGCAGTAGCGGCGAAGAAGACCAGCACGAAAGACGCGACTGGGCCGTCGCCCGCCAAGCTGATCGACGGCAGGATCAAGGAGCTCGGCGACTGGCGCGGCGAAATGCTGGCGCGGGTCCGCGGCCTGATCAAGCAGGCGGATCCCGAGGTCGTCGAGGAATGGAAGTGGCGCGGCGTTCCCGTCTGGGAGCACGACGGCATCATCTGCACCGGCGAGACCTACAAGGAAGTGGTGAAGATGACCTTTGCCAAGGGCGCCGCGCTGGACGACCCGGCCGCCCTGTTCAATTCCAGCCTCGAGGGCAATGTCCGGCGCGCGATCGACATTCGCGAGGGCGAGAAGATCAACGAAAAGGCGTTGAAGGCGCTGATCCGCGCGGCGGTGGAGTTGAATATGAGCAAGGTGAAGAAGCCGGCGAAGCGCTAAGGGGTAGCGAGTTCAAAGCGAGTTCGGAGCCTCTCTCCGTTCCCTCCCCCCTTGTGGGGGAGGGGCAGGGAGGGGGGTGCGACACGGGGATTCTTTCCGTCGCGCGATCGCACTCGGTGCATCATCAACGACCAGCACCTTTTGCTGGGTACCCCTCTCTCCCTAACCCTCCCCCACAAGGGGGGAGGGAACGCACCTCCGCCGGTGCGCTAGTTGAGGGTAACCCATCAGACGTCCGGCACAGTCAGCCGCCTCAAGCCACCGCCGCCGGGATCGGGCGCGGGCTCACGACGTATTCGCGCATGACCTTGTCGTTGGCATCGACCTCGATCAGCGCGACGTCGTAGGTCCAGAGATCGGCCAGGTGCTGCAGCACCCGCTTGGCATCGGTCTCGTTGAGCTGCGAGCCCTTGATGACGTGGTGGTGCAGGATCAGGCGGCGGTCGCCGGAGAGATCGACGTCGACGACCTCGATATTGGCGTCGATGAAGCCGACATCGTGCTGCCGCGCCAGCTCGCGGCGGACGCGGCGGAAGCCGCGCTCGTCGTGGATGGCATCGACCCGGATGCCGGCACGCTCCTCGGGATCGTCGTGCAGATGGAACATGCGGAAGTGCCGCATCAGCTTCGGGCTCAGGAACTGGGCGATGAAGCTCTCATCGCGGTAGTTGGCCCAGACGTCGCGCAGCACGCCCATCACGTCGCCCTTGCCGGCGATGTCGGGGAACCATTCGCGGTCCTCGTCCTCCGGTTTGGTGACGATGCGCTCGATGTCCTGCATCACGGCAAAGCCGAGCGCATAGGGGTTGAATCCGGAGAAGCGCGGGTCGTCGAATTCGGGCTGGAACACCACGTTGGTGTGGGATCCCAGGAATTCCAGGAAATTGCCGTCGGTGATGCGGCCCTGCTCGTGCAGCTTGGTCATGATGCGATAGTGGACGTAGGTGGCCGTCCCCTCGTTCATCACCTTGGTCTGGCTCTGCGGATAGAAATATTGCGCGATGTGGCGGACGATGCGCAGCAGCTCGCGTTGCCACGGCGCCAGCCGCGGCGCACTCTTCTCCAGGAAGTAGAGCAGGTTTTCCTGCGGCAGGCCGAGCAGCTTGCGGCGGCGCTCGATGCTGAGCGCGGACCGGCTCTTGGCCGCGCCCTTGGGGACTGTGCGCCAGAGGTCGTTGAAGACCTCCTCCTCGTGCTGGCGGCGCCGCCCTGCCCGCTTCTCCTCGGCGCGCAAGTCCAGCTTCTTCTTGCCGGGATAGCGGTCGATGCCGTGCGACATCAGCGCATGCGCGGCATCGAGCGTGCGCTCGACCTCGACGCGGCCGTAGCGCTCCTCGCATTGCATGACATACGTCTTGGCGAAGTCGAGATAATCCAGGATGCCGTCGGCGTCGGTCCACTGTTTGAACAGGTAGTTGTTCTTGAAGAAGTGGTTGTGGCCGAAAGCGGCGTGCGCGATCACGAGGGTCTGCATCGTCGCCGTGTTCTCCTCCATCAGATAGGAGATGCAGGGCGAGGAGTTGATCACGATCTCATAGGCGAGCCCCATCAGGCCCTTGCGATAGGATGCCTCATGGAAAGCGAATTGCTTGCCGAACGACCAGTGCTTGTAGAACAGCGGCATGCCGACGGAGGAGTAGGCATCCAGCATCTGCTCGGCTGTGATGACCTCGATCTGGTTCGGATAGACGTCGAGCCCGAGATCTTTCGTCGCCACCATCTCGCAGGCATCGGTGATGCGCTGCAAGGTGTGGAAATCCCAATCCGCGCCTTCGAACAATCGTTCCGTCATGGAGCGGCTTTCTCCTGGGCAGTTTCGCGGCGCTGGAACAGATCGTGGAACACCGGAAAGATCTCGCTGCGCTCGCTGACCTTGCGCATCGAGAGCGGTGCGCCGCTGTTGCGCAGGCGCTCGTAAAGGGTCCAGAGCGAGGAGTCGGAGAGATCGAAGGCACTGCCGCCGGATTCCCCGACCTCGAGATAGGCGAAGAACTGACAGACCGGCAGGATCTTGTCGGTCAGCAGGAGCCCTGTGAGCTCGCCGTCGGAATAGGAATTGTCGCCGTCGGAGGCCTGCGCGGCGTAGATGTTCCAGTCCGACGGGTTGAAGCGCTCGCGCACGATCTCGTGCATCGCCTGCAGCGCGCTCGAGACCAGCGTGCCGCCCGAGGCCGGGCCATAGAAGAAGGTCTGCTCGTCCACCTCCTCGGCGCGGTCGGTGTGACGGATGAAGACGATCTCGACGTGCTTGTAGCGGCGCTTCAGGAACACGTAGAGCAGCATGTAGAAGCGCTTGGCGAGATCCTTCATGTGCTCGGACATCGAGCCCGACACGTCCATCAGGCAGAACATCACCGCCTGCGCCACCGGCTTCGGCACCGTCTCGAAGCGGCGGTAGCGGATGTCGAGCGGATCGATGAAGGGAATCCGCTTGGACTTCGCCTTCAGCTTCTCGAGCTGGGCGAGAAGCTCCACGCGCTCGTCCTCGTCCGTACACGCGGCGAGCGCGGCTTCCAGTTCCTCGATCTCCTCCTTGCGGGGACGCTTGAGCGCGATGCGGCGGGGGGGG
>NZ_AJQF01000468.1:0-30097 GCF_000261705.1 Bradyrhizobium genomosp. III
GGGACGCTTGAGCGCGATGCGGCGGGCGAGCGCCAGCTTCACCGTCCGGCTCACCGAGATGTTGGCGGGCGAGCCCGACGTGGTGTAGCCGGCGCGCTGGATACCCTCGCTCTCGGTCTGCGCGATCTTGCGCTTGGCGAGATCCGGCAGTTCGAGATCGTCGAGGAAGAGATCGACGAACTCGTCGCGGGAGAGCACGAAGCGGAAGGCGTCCTCGCTGTCGCCTTCGCCCGGGCCGGAATTCTTGGCGCTGCCCTGGCCGGAGCGCTGCAGATAGTCGCCCTCGATGAACTTCTTGTTCCCGGGCAGCACCATGTCGCGCGTTCCGCCTTCGCGGCGGAAGCGCGGCTCGTGCATGCCGTCGAGCGGGATCGTGACCTCACCACCCTCCAGGACGTCCTTGATGTCGCGTTCCTGCGAGGTCTTCTTGACGGCGCCCTGCACCAGGGATTTGGCCCGACGCAAGAACCGCTGGCGGTTCTCAAGACTCTTGCCGCCTGGATTCAGGCGCCTGTCAATAATGTGAATGGGCACTTTACCATCCGCCTCAACCGGCCTGCTTCACACGCATGTACCATTCGACGAGCCGGCGAACCTGACGCTCGGTGTAGCCACGCTCCACCATGCGTGCGACGAACTCGCCGTGCTTCTTCTCCGTCTCGCCGTCCTTCTTCGATCCGAAAGAGATGACCGGAAGCAGGTCCTCGACTTGCGAGAATATCCTCTTTTCGATCACGTCGCGAATCTTCTCGTAGGAGGTCCAGGTCGGATTTTTGCCACCGTGCTGGGCTCGCGACCGTAACGAGAATTTGACGACCTCGTTGCGGAAGTCCTTGGGGTTGGCGATGCCCGCCGGCTTCTCGATTTTGGTCAGCTCCTGGTTCAAAAGCTCGCGATCGAGCAGCTGGCCGGTGTCGGGATCCTTGAAGTCCTGGTCCTCGATCCAGGCGTCGGCATAGTCGACGTAGCGGTCGAACAGATTCTGGCCGTAATCCGAGTAGGATTCCAGGTAGGCCTTCTGAATCTCGTTGCCGATGAACTCGGCGTAGCGCGGCGCCAGATCCGCCTTGATGAATTCGAGATAACGCTTCTCGACCTCCTCCGGCAGCTGCTCGCGGCGGATCGACTGCTCCAGCGCGTACATCAGATGCACGGCGTCGGCGGCGACCTCCTGCGGATCGTGGTTGAAGGTCGCGGCCAGGATCTTGAAGGCAAAGCGGGTGGAGACGCCGTCCATGCCCTCGTCGACGCCGGCGGCGTCGCGGTATTCCTGGACGCTGCGCGCCTTCGGATCGGATTCCTTCAGGCTCTCGCCGTCATAGACCCGCATCTTGCCGAACAGGGTGGAGTTCTCGTGCTTGCGAAGGCGCGACATCACCGAGAACCGCGCCAGCGTCTCCAGCGTCGAAGGCGCGCAAGGCGCCGACGCGAGCTCGGAGCCCTGGATCAGCTTCTCGTAGATCTTCTGCTCCTCGGTGACGCGCAGGCAGTACGGCACCTTGATGACGCAGATGCGGTCGATGAAGGCCTCGTTGTTCTTGTTGGCCTTGAAGCTCGACCACTCGGCCTCGTTGGAATGCGCGAGGATGACGCCGGTGAACGGGATCGCGCCGATGTTTTCGGTGCCGATATAGTTGCCTTCCTGCGTCGCAGTCAGCAGCGGGTGCAGCATCTTGATCGGCGCCTTGAACATCTCGACGAACTCGAGCACGCCCTGGTTGGCGCGATTGAGGCCGCCGGAATAGCTGTAGGCGTCGGGGTCGTTCTGCGCGTAGGTCTCGAGCTTGCGGATATCGACCTTGCCGACCAGCGAGGAGATGTCCTGGTTGTTCTCGTCACCGGGCTCGGTCTTGGAGATCGCAATCTGGCGCAGCCGCGACGGCTGGATTTTTGCGACACGAAACTGGGAGATATCGCCGCCGAAGGCTTCCAGCCGCTTGTAGCACCACGGGCTCATCAGGCCGGTGAGACGACGGCGCGGAATGCCGTATTTCTCTTCCAGCATCGGGCCGAGCTGATCGGGATCGAACAGGCTGAGGGGGCTCTCGAACACGGGCGAGAGTTCATCGCCGGCCTTGAGCACGTAGATCGGATGCACTTCCATCAGCGACTTCAGCCGCTCGGCGAGCGAGGATTTGCCGCCGCCGACCGGGCCGAGCAGATAGAGGATCTGCTTGCGCTCTTCGAGACCTTGCGCCGCATGGCGGAAGAAACCGACGATGCGCTCGATGGTTTCTTCCATGCCGTAGAAGCCGGCGAAGGCCGGATAGGTACGGATCGTACGGTTCAAAAAAATACGGCCAAGGCGGGTATCCTTGGCCGTGTCAATCGTCTGGGGGTCACCGATCGCCGCTAGCAGTCGCTCGGCCGCGTTCGCGTATTTCATGGGATCGCTTCGACACGATTCCAGATATTCCGCCATCGACATGTCGTGTTGGCTTCTCGCCTCGAACGACTTAGCGAAAGCGTTGAATAGAGAATCGTTGTACATGATCCCTCTCCGCGTGAGTTCCGCTACAAGCTGAAACGAAAGCAGTTGCCGGACCGTTCCTCAGGCCGTTTCGAATCAGCGTGAGCACATGACGATCATTGGACACCCGGGTGCAGACACGACGCAACGCACAACGTAGGCACTCGTTGAGTTACGAACAGGCACCTGCCCGTATTTTGTGCGAATCTCTGTCTATATTGGCTCATTTCCACAAAATGTCACTCGGTCGCAACATCCGGGCGTTACCGGGGATGAGACCATCCGGCGTTGCAGCATAGCGATCGGCGAGCGGCGATCTTATGACGCTTGTACGGCGAAGCCTTGAGCGCCGCCTTGGTTACCACCTTGGGTGCCGCGTTCATCTTCCTGCTGCAATGCGGCGCGCGGAGTGCTGGCAGCGTGACAGTCGCGGCAAGCGCGCAGCAATGTATCAAAATCGGTCGCCAGGCCGTCCGACAGGATGACGATGCGATCGTTTCGCGCGCAACGGGCCAGATCGCGGATGCCGCAGAGCTGCTGCTGCAAAGCCGGCGTCGGCGTCAGCACGATCATCTTGTGGCCGCGGCTTTCCTCAGCCGAAATCTCTGCAATCGAATCCCACGGCAGAAATTCATTGCCGATGCGCAGATCGCGGATGCCGTAGGGGGTGACGACCACGACCGCCCCCCGTTCGGCGGGCAGCATCCAGATCAGCCGGCAGGTCACCAGGCCGAACAGCACGACGCCGGCATAGCCGAGCGTCGTGTCGTAGTCGCCCAAACCGTCCCACAAGTCGAAAGCGAGGCTCGCGCTGAGCAGGGTCATCGCAAACCCCGCTGCAACCAGCAGCCGCAACTGCGTCGCGCATCGCCTGATTTCGAGATCGCGGGATGCGTCGATGGTCATGGCAGATTGCTGGCTGTCGGCGACAGCAAACGCCAGACCTTCAGGATGGGCGTGCATGCTCTTCCCCAGCATGGCCATTCGCGGCCGAACCACGATGCACCAGACGGACCGGAATCCGCTGATGGCACTCCACGCAGCCACTGGCTGACGACGAAGCGGCCGGCGTTACGCAAGGAGACCCGGCCGAACCTTCGGCCAACGACTTATTACGCAACAACCGCTACTGCCGCCCGGATCGCCATGATCGCGACGGAGTTACACTGGAGGGTATGACGCCTGTACCCTTGATTGGTTCCCTCCCGGGAGCATGTAAGCTAGAGGATAGCGCGTCAGGACCGGCGCGGAAACCCCTCGCCCGCAGGCTTGGAGATAAATAAGCATCATGAATCCCGTCAAAGAACTGGAAAAGCACGGACAAGCCGTCTGGCTGGACTTCCTGGCCCGCGGCTTCATCGCCAAGGGCGACCTGAAGCGGCTGATCGAGACCGACGGCGTCAAGGGCGTCACCTCCAACCCCTCGATCTTCGAGAAGGCGATCGGCAGCTCGGACGAATATGACGCCCCGATCGGCAAAGCGCTGAAGCGCGGCGACCGGACCGTGGCCGACCTGTTCGAGGCCGTCGCGATCGAAGACATCCAGAACGCGGCCGACGTGCTGCGCCCGGTCTATGACCGCCTCAAGGGCGGTGACGGCTATGTCAGCCTGGAGGTCTCGCCCTATCTCGCCATGGACACATCAGGCACGGTCACTGAGGCGCGCCGGCTCTGGAAGGACGTTGGCCGCAAGAACCTGATGGTGAAGGTGCCGGCGACGCCGGAGGGCCTGCCGGCGATCGAGCAGCTGATCGGCGACGGCATCAGCATCAACATCACGCTGCTGTTCTCCAAGGCGGTCTACCTCCAGGTGGCCGAAGCCTACATCGCCGGCCTCGAAAAATACGTCGCAGGCGGCGGCGATCCCTCGCATGTCGCGAGCGTGGCCAGCTTCTTCGTCAGCCGTATCGACTCCGTGGTCGACAAGCAGCTCGACGACAAGATCGCCCGCGCCAACGATCCGTCCGAGAAGGAGCGGCTCGCCGCGCTCAAGGGCAAGGTCGCGATCGCCAACGCCAAGGTCGCCTACCGGGACTACAAGCGCCTGTTCTCGGGTCCCCGCTGGGACAAGCTCGCCGCCAAGGGCGCCAAACCGCAGCGGATGCTGTGGGCCTCCACCGGCACCAAGAACAAGGATTACAGCGACGTCCTCTATGTCGAAGAATTGATCGGCCCCGACACCATCAACACCGTGCCGCCGGCAACGCTGGATGCGTTCCGCGACCATGGCAAGCCGCGCGACAGCCTGGAAGAGAACGTCGAGGACGCCTACCGAGTGCTGGAAGAGCTGGAGCGCTCCGGCGTCTCGCTCGACGCCATCACCGAAGAGCTCGTCAAGGACGGCGTCAAGCTGTTCGCGGACGCCGCCGACAAGCTCTACGGCGCCGTCGCCCACAAGCGCGCCACGGTGCTTGGGCCCGCGCTCGACCGCCAGTCTCTCTCGCTCGGCGACGGGCTCGGCAAGGCGATGGCCAAGAGCACGGAGGAATGGCGTGCATCGGCCAAGATCCGCAGGCTGTGGCAGCGCGACAAGTCGGTCTGGACCGGCACGGACGAGGACAAATGGCTCGGCTGGCTCGACAGCGCCGCCAAGGCCGACGTCGCCGATTACGAGGACTATGCCGGCCGCGTGAAGGGGCAAAAGTTCTCCGACGCCGTCGTGCTCGGCATGGGCGGATCGAGCCTCGGGCCGGAGGTGCTGGCCGAGACTTTCGGGAAAAAGCCCGGCTTCCCAAAATTGCACGTGCTGGATTCCACCGATCCGGCGCAGGTGCGGGCGATGGAGGCCCGGATCGACATCGCCAACACCGTGTTCATCGTCTCCAGCAAGTCGGGCGGCACCACCGAGCCGAACGCGATGAAGGACTATTTCCATGAGCGCGTTGCGCAAGCGCTCGGCCCGAAGGCGAAGACGGGCTTCCGCTTCATCGCGGTGACCGATCCCGGCTCATCGCTGGAGAAGGCCGCCAAGAAGCTGAACTACGCCCGCATCTTCCATGGCGAGCCCTCGATCGGCGGACGCTATTCCGTGCTGTCGCCGTTCGGCCTCGTGCCGGCGGCGACCGCCGGCATCGACGTCAAGACCTTCGTCAAGCACGCGCTCGCCATGGCGCGCTCCTGCGGACCGGACGTGCCGCCGAGCGAAAACCCGGGCGTGCAGCTTGGCCTTGCCATCGGCCTCGCCGGCCTCGAAGGCCGCGACAAGGTGACGATCCTGTCGTCGAAGAAGATCGCCGATTTCGGAGCTTGGGCCGAGCAGCTCATCGCGGAATCGACCGGCAAGGAGGGCAAGGGCCTGATCCCGATCGAGGGCGAGCCGCTGGGCGACCCTTCCGTCTACGGCAACGACCGGTTCTTCATCGACATCCGCGTCGAAGGCGAAGCGGACGCCGCCCACGACTCCAAGCTTGCCGCGATCGAGGCGGCCGGCCATCCCGTGGTGCGCATCGTGATGAAGTCGATCGACCATCTCGGCCAGGAGTTCTTCCGCTTCGAGATGGCGACCGCTGTGGCGGGCTCGGTCCTCGGCATCAACCCGTTCGACCAGCCGGACGTGGAAGCCGCCAAGATCAAGACCCGCGAGCTTACCGCGTCGTTCGAGAAGACCGGCGCGTTGCCGGAAGAGCAGCCGGTGGTCAGCACCGATGAGGCCGATCTCTACACCGACGAGGCCAACGCCACCGCGCTGCGCGCCGCCGGCGCCAACGGCGACCTCACCTCGTGGCTGAAGGCGCATCTGTCGCGCTCCGGCGACGGCGATTACGTCGCCCTGCTCGGCTATGTCGCGCGGGACAAGCTGACCATCGACGCGCTCCAGGCCATGCGGCTCGAAGTCCGTGAGAAGCGGCAGGTCGCAACCTGTGCCGAGTTCGGACCGCGCTTCCTGCACTCCACGGGGCAGGCCTACAAGGGCGGACCCGACAGCGGCGTGTTCCTCCAGATCACCGCTGATGATGCCAAGGACCTGGCGGTACCCGGCCAGAAGGCGAGCTTCGGCGTGATCAAGGCGGCGCAGGCACGCGGCGATTTCGACGTGCTCACCGAACGCGGCCGGCGCGCGCTGCGCGTCCACCTCAAGGGCGGGCTCAAGAAGGGCCTCGCGGCACTCAATGCGGCGCTCAACGACGCGCTGAACTAAGGGAATATTGCAGATGCAACTCGGCATGATCGGCCTCGGCCGGATGGGCGGCAACATCGTTCGCCGCCTGATGCGCCAGGGACATTCGACCGTGGTCTATGACAAGGACGCCAAGGCCGTCGCGGGCCTTGCCGCGGACGGTGCGGTCGGCTCCTCGACGCTCGAAGACTTCATCTCGAAGCTCGAGCGGCCGCGCACGGCCTGGGTGATGCTGCCTGCGGGGCACATCACCCAGACCACGATCGAGACCATCGCGGGCGTGATGCAGGCGGGCGACGTCATCATCGATGGCGGCAACACCTTCTGGCAGGACGATGTCCGCCGCGGCAAGGCGCTGAAGGAACGCGGCATCCACTATGTCGACGTCGGCACGTCGGGCGGCGTCTGGGGCCTCGACCGCGGCTATTGCATGATGATCGGCGGCGAGAAGCAGGTGGTCGACCGGCTCGATCCGATCTTCGCCGCGCTGGCGCCCGGCGCCGGCGACATTCCACGCACGGAAGGACGCGAGGGCCGCGATCCCCGCATCGAGCAGGGCTACATCCATGCCGGCCCGGTCGGCGCCGGCCATTTCGTCAAGATGATCCACAACGGCATCGAATACGGCCTGATGCAGGCCTATGCCGAAGGTTTCGACATCCTCAAGAACGCCAATATCGAGGCTCTCCCGGCGGATCACCGCTACGATTTCGATCTCGCCGACATCGCCGAAGTGTGGCGGCGCGGCAGCGTAATCCCGTCCTGGCTGCTCGACCTCACCTCGACGGCCCTCGCCGACAGTCCGCAGCTGACGGAATATTCCGGCTTCGTGGAAGATTCCGGCGAAGGACGCTGGACCGTGAACGCGGCGATCGACGAGGCCGTGCCGGCCGAAGTTTTGACCGCGGCGCTCTACACACGTTTCCGTTCCCGCCAGGAACACACCTTCGCCGAAAAAATTCTCTCCGCGATGCGCGCAGGTTTTGGCGGCCACAAGGAGCCGAAGCAGCCGGGCGCCGCGAAGTCCAAATAAGAGCTCAGTAAGCGTACCAAGCGAAGGCCGACAATTCGTGACAAAAGACCCGCAAGTAAAGCGCAAGCCGGAAAATTGCGCCTTCGTCATCTTTGGCGTGACCGGCGACCTCACTCATCGGCTGGTGATGCCGTCGCTCTACAATCTGGCGGCCGAGCATCTGTTGCCGGAAAAGTTCTGCGTCGTCGGCGTGGCCCGCAGGGGGCAGTCGGATGACGAACTGCGCAACAGCCTGTTGAAGGGACTGCGCCAGTTCGCGACCCGTCCCGTGGACGACGACATCGCAAAGAAGCTGCTGGAATGCGTGACCTTCGTCGAGGCCGATCCGAAGGACCCGCCGTCGTTCGATCGCCTGCGCGAGCACCTGGATTCGCTGGAATGCGCGCAGGAAACCGGCGGCAACCGACTGTTCTATCTGGCGACGCCGCCCACTGCGTTCGCACCGACGGCGCGCGAGCTCGGCCGCACCGGCATGACGAAGGAGAACGGCGCCTGGCGGCGGCTGGTGATCGAAAAGCCGTTCGGGACCGACCTCGCCTCGGCCAAGGCGCTGAACGCCGAGTTGCTGAAGATCATGGACGAGCACCAGATCTACCGGATCGATCATTATCTCGGCAAGGAGACCGTGCAGAACATCCTGGTGCTGCGCTTTGCCAACGGCATGTTCGAGCCGATCTGGAATCGCAACCACATCGACCACATCCAGATCACGGTGGAGGAGAAGCTCGGCGTCGGCCACCGCGGCGGCTTCTACGATGCCACCGGGGCGCTGCGCGACATGGTGCCGAACCATCTGTTCCAGCTGATGTCGCTGGTGGCGATGGAGCCGCCGGCGCGCTTCGACGCCCATTCCGTGCGCTCCGAGAAGGCCGAGGTGCTTACGTCGATCCAGCAGCCGAGCCGGGAGGATGCGCTGAAGAACTCGGTCCGCGCGCAATATCTCGCAGGCCGCGTCGGCGATGACGAGATCCCGGACTACCGCAAGACCCAGGACGTCAAGCCCGGGAGCAGCACCGAAACCTTCGTTGCGCTGAAGCTTATGATCGACAATTGGCGCTGGGCCGGCGTGCCCTTCTATTTACGCACCGGCAAGGCGCTGGGCCACAAGCGCACCGAGGTCGCGATCAAGTTCAAGCAGGCGCCGCTGTCGATGTTCTCAGGCACGACAGTCGATCGCCTGTCGCAGAATTTTCTCACCATCGGCATCGCACCGACTGAGACCATCGAGCTGCAGTTCAACGCCAAGATCCCCGGACCGAGCGTCACCATCGACGGCGTCGAGATGAAATTCCGCTATGGCGATTATTTTCGGGCCGATCCCTCGACCGGCTACGAGACGCTGATCTACGACTGCATGATCGGCGACAACATCCTGTTCCAGCGCGCCGACGGCATCGAGGCCGGATGGCAGGCGGTGCAGCCGTTCCTGGACGCCTGGAAAAGCGCGGGCACCAACGGCATCGAGACCTACGAAGCCGGCAGCGACGGCCCGGCCTGCGCCGACGAGCTGCTGCGGCGCGACGGACGAAGCTGGCGGAAATTTTCGTGATGGCGGCGGCCGGACCGCCGGAGCTGATCGTCGCGGCCGACGCCGGGGCGCTGGCGCAGGCCGCGGCCGAACGGGTGATGGCGCGGATCACGGCCAACCCCTCCCGCATCGCGATCTGCCTCACCGGCGGCTCCAGCCCGAAGAAGCTCTATCAATTGCTCGGCAGCGACCCCTGGCGGGGCAAGATCCCGTGGGACCGCGTGCACTGGTTCATCGGCGACGAACGCTTCGTGCCCGACAGCGATCCGCTCAACAACATGGCGGTCGCGCGCGCGACCTTTCTCGACCGCAATGCGCCTTCCGGCCATATCCACCCGATCCCGACCACGGCCGACAATCCAGACCGAAGCGCTGAGGCCTATGCGCGCGAGCTGCAGGCCTTCTACGGTTCTGAAAGTCTCGATCCGGCGCGGCCGCTGTTCGACCTGGTGCTGATGGGCGCCGGCCCCGACGGCCACACCGCCTCGCTCTTCCCGGGCTTCCCCGAAATCGAGGAGACCGAACGCTGGGTCGTCGGGGTGCCCAAGGCCAATGTCGCGCCTTTCGTGCCGCGGGTCTCGCTCACTTTGCCCGCTTTGGCGTCCTGCCGCGAAATGCTGTTCGAGATTGCCGGGCATGACAAGCAGCCGATCTTGACGCGCATCGTCAATGGCGAGACTCTGCCGGCCTTACGCGCGCGCTCGAATGGTGAGACCGTCTGGCTGGTCGACAGGGCCGCGCTTCCGGAGGACATTCGTGGCGGGCGTTGAAGCACCTTGTGCATTGATCGTGATGGGCGTGTCGGGTTCGGGCAAGAGCACGGTTGCGGAAGCGCTCGGCGAGCGGCTCGGCTGGCGCTTCGAGGACGGTGACAGCTTTCATCCCGCCAGCAACGTCGAGAAGATGCGGGCCGGCCATCCCCTCACCGACGAGGACCGCTGGCCCTGGCTCAACGCCATCGCAGACGAGATCGCACGGGTGTGCGACGAGGGCGGGCATATCATCATCGCCTGCTCGGCGCTGAAGCACACCTATCGTGACGTGCTGCTGCGTGGACGCGACGACGTCCGCTTCGTGTTCCTGAAGGGCACCAAGGAGCTGATCGCCGAACGGCTCGCGCAGCGCAGGGGTCATTTCATGCCGCCTGGGCTACTGACGAGCCAGTTCAACACGCTGGAGCCGCCGGAGGCGGGCGAGCACGTCATCACCGTCTCGATCGACGAAACCGTCGAAGCGATCGTGGACGGGATCGTACGGCAGCTGAAGCTGGGCGGGGCGAAGCGCTGAGATTTGGAAACCTGAAGGTTCTGTCATGACGCAAATCTCCCTCGTGGTCTCCGACGTCGACGGCACGCTGCTGACCAAGGACAAGACGCTGACGGAACGCGCGAGGGGTGCGGTGCAGCGGCTGCACAAGGCCGGCATCGGCTTCACCATCACCTCCAGCCGTCCCGCCATCGGCATGCGCTTCCTGATCGAGCCGCTGGCGCTCTGGCTGCCGGTCGGCCCCTTCAACGGCTCCTCGATCGTCGATCCCGAGATGCGGCCGGTCGAACAGCACCTGATCCCGGCCAGTGCGGCCGAGCGGTCCTTGCAGATCCTCCGCGAATTCGGCGCCGACATCTGGCTGTTCACCACCGACAAGTGGCTGATCGACAACCCCAGCGGTAAATACGTCGCGCACGAGCAGCATACGATCCGCTCCGATCCCACCATCGTGACGGACTTTTCGCCTTACCTGTCGAGCGCCTGCAAGATCGTCGGCGCCAGCGCCGACGCCGCCGGCCTCGAGGCTTGCGAGAAGGCGATGCAGGAGGCGCTCGGCAGCGAGGCCACCGCGGTGCGCTCGCAGACCTATTATCTCGACATCACCCCGCCGGGCTTCAACAAGGGCACATTCGTGGAGGCGATGGCCAGGCGCCTGGGCATTGCGACCGGCGCCGTCGCCACCATCGGCGACATGCAGAACGACCTTGCGATGTTCGCCGTCAGCGGCATCTCGATCGCCATGGGCAACGCCACCGACTACGTCAAGGACCAAGCGACGCACGTCACTGCGAGCAACGAGCAGGATGGCTTTGCCGAGGCGATGGAGATGATCTTGAAGTGGAATGGGGTGGGCTGAGCTTGATGTGAAGAGCCTCGACAGGCTCCTCCACTGCGGTGCGTTCCCTCCCCTCTTGTGGGGGAGAGAACGGAGAGAGCGCTACTACTTCGACCGCTGCACCGCCGGCTTGTCGCACTGTTGCCTTGCCGCCGACAGATTGTGCGCGGTGTTGATCAGCGCGATGTGGGTCAGCGCCTGCGGGAAATTGCCGGTCTGGCGCCGGGCGACTGAATCGTATTCCTCGGCCAGCAGCCCGACGTCGTTCGCGATGCCGGCCACGCGATCGAGCAAGATCTGCGCCTTGTCGAGATCGCCGGCGAGCACATGGGCATCGGCGAGCCACAGGCTGCAGGCCAGGAACGCGCCTTCGAGCGGCGGCTGCCCTGCAGGCAGCTCGCGCGGATCGTGCCGCAGCACGAAGCCGTCGCGCACCAGACATGTCTCGACCGCGGCGATGGTGCCACGGATGCGCGGGTCCGACGGCGGCAAAAAGCCCACGGCCGGCAGCAGCAGCACGCTGGCATCGAGCAATTTCGAGCCGTAGGATTCGACGAAGGCATTTTCCTCCACGTCGAACCCCCGGTTGCAGACGTCGCGATGAATGGCCTCGCGCAACGTACGCCAGTGCAGCAGCGGCGCCTTGAAGCCGAAGGTCTCGGCGCTCTTGATGCCGCGGTCGAAGGCGACCCAGGTCATCACCTTGGAGAAGACGTAGTGCCTGGGCTGGCCGCGCCGCTCCCAGATGCCGTGATCGGGCCGGTCCCAGACTTCGGCCAGATGATTGAGCACGGCACATTCCAGCGCCCATGTCGTTTCGTCGTCCAGCTTGAGCTTGGCCATGCGCGACTGGTGGAAGGCGTCGATCAATTCGCCATAGACGTCGAGCTGGAGCTGCGCATGGGCGGCATTGCCGACGCGCACCGGCTTGGCGCCCTCATAGCCCTCGAGCCAGCCCGCCTCCCATTCCAAGAGCCTCCGCTGGCCCCAGATGCCGTACATGATCTGCATGTTCGCCGGCGAGCCGGCCGCCGCGCGCAGCAGCCAATTGTGCCAGGCCAGGGCTTCCTCGGTGTATCCCGAGTTCATCAGCGCCAGCAGCGTGAAGGTGGCATCGCGCAGCCAGCAGAAGCGATAGTCCCAGTTCCTGCTGCCCCCGAGCTTTTCCGGCAGCGAGGTGGTGGGTGCCGCGACGATGCCGCCGGTCGGCGCGAAGGTCAGCGCCTTCAGCGTGATCAGCGAGCGCATGACGAGGTCTTGATAGTCGCCGTCGCGGGTGCAATGGCCGCACCAATCCTGCCAGAACTTTTCGGTGTCCTGAAGCGCGATCTCCGGATCGATCGGCGCGGGCGGCTCCAGATGCGAGGGGCCGTAGGTCAGCACGAAGGGTACCGTCTCGCCGGCCTTCACCTCAAAATCGGCAACCGTGGTCAGATCCTCGCCGCGAGTTTCGACAGGCGTGCGCAGCACGGTCATATCCTGGCCGGCGATGGCCATCAGCGAATGGTCGATCCGCCGCACCCAGGGGATATCGATGCCGAAGCCGAAGCGGATGACGAGCTCCATCCGCATCTTCACCGCGCCGCTGACGCCGCGGACTAGCCGCACGATGTCGGACGCCTTGCCGCGCGGCGGCATGAAATCGATCAGCGCGACTGTGCCGCTCTTCGTCTCGAAACGCGTTTCGAGGATGAGAGTGTTGCCGAGATAGCGGCGTGAGATGCTGGTGACGTCCTCGGCCGGCGTAACCAGCCAGCGGCCGTTCTTATCGCTGCCGAGGATGGCGGCAAAGCAGGCATCGGAATCGAAGGCGGGCCAGCACAGCCAGTCGATCGAGCCGTTGCGCCCGACCAGCGCCGCGGTCTCGCAATCACCGATCAGCGCATAGTCCTCGATCCTCTGAGACAACGTCGTGCGAGCCTTGAAAACAGCCCCTCGGAAGCCCTTACGCCGTCAACTCCCGCCATTCAACGAACGTTCCCGCGTCGCTGCTCGCAAGGCCGTGAGATCGACCTTCGCGGCGATCTTGTCGAGCGCGACAGGAAGGCGCTGGCGCCAGTTCGGATGTTCGTCGATCGTGCCGGGAATGTTGGGCTGGTCGATCACGCCGAGCAGATCCTCCATGGAGACCGCGAGCAGCCGCGACGGCGTGCGCGACAGGAAGGCGAGCACCGAATAGAGGTCGTTGGCACGAATGCCGTTCTGGCGCAGGATCTCGTCGAGCCTGCCGAGCGCATCCCAGCGCGCCTGGTCGTTCTCGCCGGGATCGAGCCCGAGCGAGCGCTTCATCTTCAGGTCGCCGAAGGAGCGCCAGCCGGCATAGGTCGACAGGTCATGCGTGTTCAGCGTGACCAGCGCGTTGGGCCGGTAATGGTCGACATTGCGGAAATGGCCGGCATCGTCGCGCTCGAACATCATGACGAGATAGGACCAGATGCCGAAATCCTGCATGGTCTCGCGAAAACCTTCCGGCACGGTGCCGAGGTCCTCGCCGATCACGATGCATTTGTGGGCCGCGCTCTCGCGCGCCACGGCGCCAAGCAGCGCCTCGAACGGCATCTGCACATAGGCGCCGTTATCCGGCTTGAAGCCGCGGGGCACGAGATAAAGCCGCTTCAGGCCCAGCACGTGATCAAGCCTGATCGCGCCGGCATGGCGCATCGAGGCCGCCAGCATGTCGGCGAACGGCACGAAGGATTGCGCTTCCAGGCCGCCGGCGTTGAAGCCGGCAAGGCCCCAGTCCTGGCCGATGGTGTTGAGCACGTCGGGCGGCGCGCCGACGGCGAGATGACGGGAGATCGCCATCTGCTCGTTCCAGGCATCGAAGCCGTTGGACTGCACGCCGACGGCGACGTCGAGATAGAGCCCGACGCGCATGCCGAGCTGGCTGGCAAGCTCCTTGGCAGCATGCAGCTGGCTATCTGCGGTCCATTGCACGAATTCGACGAACTCGACCTCGCGCTTGTCAGGCCCATTGCGCAAGCTGGCGCATTTCGCCTCGTCCGGTTGCTGCCATTCAACCGGCCATTCCCACCATGGCGCGGTGAAACGATGGCGCAGCACCTCGAAGCAGGCGAAGCGGGACAATAGCGGCGCGCGGGCGGCGCGGAAGGCGTCGAACGCCTTGCGGCGCGCCGCGCTTGCCGTCGTCACGAAGCTGTCAAAGGCGGCGCGCAGGCCCAGCCATTTCAACGCCGCCATGTCGGCATAGGGGACGCGATCGCCTTGGCGCAGACGGGCCGCGGTCGCGGCCGCGTCGGGCACGAGGTCTGCCGAGAATTCGGGAATGGCTTCGACGTCGATATAGAGCGGATTGAGGAACAGCCGGCTATTCGGCGAGTAGGGACTGCAATCGGCCGGGTGGTCGTCGAACAGGACATGCAACGGATTGAGTCCGACACCGTCAGCCCCCAGCTGCTTTGCGAGCCGGACGAGATCGGCGAGATCGGTGAAATCGCCGATGCCCCAATTGCGGTCCGAACGGACGCTGTAGAGCTGCACGGCAAGCAGCCAGCCGCGATCGAAATCGCCGCCGAAGGCGCGCTCGGGCGCCACGATCATCGGCACCTCTTCCGTCACACCTTCGGCATCGGTCAGTGTCAACCGGTGATAGCCGAGCGGCAGGCCGGCAGGCCAGGCGATCACGGGCTCGCGCGTCTCGCCCTCGGCGGTCACCTCCCCCTTTGTGGCCAATTTCCACTTCAGCGGCGGCGCGCCGATCGTCGCCAATTCGGTGCGCGGATGCCCCAAGGCGCGGACCACGACCGGCCCGCTGACGAAGCGGTAAACCCGCTTCTCCGGCAGGGCATCGAGAATGGATTTGAGGGCCACGGGATCGGTGACCCGCAGCTTTCCGAGGGCGTCGATGAATTCGGATTGAACGCCCTTGATCCGGGCTTGAGCTAAAAGATCCATTCGGCACGCAGCTTGCAGGCCACCCTTTTGCCGGGGGCATCGATTTTAACGAGACGGTGGAAGACGTTAGTCAGCCCTAACTCGCGGACCGCGCTACCCGTTCCCGAGGGAACTAATGACACACAACCGGCTTTCTATATAGGTACCAAGCGTAGGTTCCCGACAAGGGAAACGGGCTCCTGCTTTCTTGTCAATGGCATCACCGTGAACAAGACAATTCAAACTGTCGAAAGTGCCGCAGCCGGCAGCGCTTTCCTGATCGAGGACGTCTATCCCGCAATCGACGCCGGCCGCTTCGCGGTGAAGCGGATCGCGGGTGAGCGCATGGAGGTGTGGGCCGATGTCTACCGCGATGGCGATGCCGTGGTCGGGGCCGCGCTGATCTGGCGCCGCGAGCAGGACCGCGACTGGAAGCGCGAGCCGATGGACCATCGGGGCAATGACCGCTGGTCCGGCGGATTCACACCCGTTGAGCCCGGCCAACATGTCTACGCGATCGAGGCCTGGACCGACGAGTTCGCCACCTGGTCGCACGGAGTCGCGCGCAAGCAGCGAATGGGTGCCGATGTCAGCCTCGATGCGATCGAGGGGGCCGGGCTCCTGACCAAGGCGCATGGCGCGCGACAGGACGCGGCGGCGGTCATCGTCAGACAGTGCGAGGATTATCTTCAGACCGGCGACGTCGCCTCGCTGCTTGCGGCCGAGCTCGGCAATGCCATGGCAGAGAGCCAGTCCCGGCCAGACCTGACCCGCTCGCAGCCTTTCCCGCTGACCGTCGACCGCGACAAGGCGCGCTTCGGCGCCTGGTATCAGATGATGCCGCGCAGCCAGAGCCAGGTCGCCGGCCAGCACGGGACGCTGCGCGACTGCATCGCCCGCGTGCCCGATATCGCCGCGATGGGTTTTGACGTGCTCTATTTCACGCCGATCCAGCCGATCGGCCGCAGCCGTCGCAAGGGCCGCAACAATGCGCCGGTGGCAACCGACGGCGAGCCCGGCTCGCCCTACGCGATCGGAGCCGCCGAGGGCGGCCACGATGCGCTGCATCCCGATCTCGGCACCATCGAGGATTTCCGCGCGCTGGTTGCGACCTGCCTGGAATACGGTCTCGAGCTCGCGCTCGATTTCGCCGTGCAATGCTCGCCCGACCATCCCTGGCTGACGCAGCATCCGGAATGGTTCAAATGGCGGCCGGACCGCTCGGTGCGGACCGCGGATGGACCCTATTCGGACATCGTGATCCCCGATTTCGACTCCGTCGACAGGGCCGGGCTGTGGAACGGGTTTCGCGATGCCATGCTGTTCTGGATCGACAAAGGCGTCACCATCTTCGCCATCGACAACCACGACACCGCGCCGCTTGCATTCTGGGACTGGCTGATCCGCGACATCCGCCGCCGGCATCCCGAGGTGATCCTGTTCTCCAAGACGTTTGCCCGGCCGAAGCTGATGAAAGGCCTCGCCAAGCTCGGCTTTGCGCAGTCCTTCACCTACTTCCCCTGGCGCACGACAAAGTGGGAGCTGGAGCAATATCTCGGCGAGCTGACGCGCTATCCCGAGCGCGACTTCTATCGCCCGAACCTGTTCGTCAACACGCCCGACCTGCTGCCCTATCATCTCCAGGGCGGAGAGGCCTGGGCGTTCAAGTCGCGCGTTGCGCTGGCGGCGACATTGTCGGGCAGCTACGGCGTTTACAGCGGGTTCGAGCTGCTGGAACACGAGGCGATGCCCGGCCGCGAGGAATATCTGGATTCCGAGAAATACCAGCTCCGGCAACGCGACTGGGACCGGCCCGGCAACATCAAGTCCTACATTGCCGGTCTCAACCGCATCCGCAACGACAATGCCGCGCTCCAGCAAACGGCAAATTTGCGGTTTCTCGGCATTGAGGACGGCGAGACGATCGCCTTCGTCAAAGAGGCGGCCGAGCCGGCCAACACCGTCGTCATCGTGATCGCGCTTTCGGGCCATTTGCGCGAGTGCTGGCTGCCGCTCGGCGACGTCACCGTTGACGCCGGCGGGCAGCGGCACCATGTGACGACACTCGAAAACCTTCTCACCGGCGAACAGTCCCACATCGAATGGGGCGGGATCAGGTTGCGTATCGATCCCGACCGCGATCCGGCGCTCTTGTTCCGCTGCCTGGCGTAAGGGGCCACGCCATGAATGTTCTGTCTTCCGTCGACACCAAGAAGCTTGAGGCTGCTGAGATCGTGGATGAGCTCTGGTACAAGGACGCCATTATCTATCAGCTCCACGTCAAGGCCTTCGCCGACAGCAACAATGACGGGATCGGCGATTTCGCCGGCCTGACCGAGAAGCTGCCCTATCTCCAGGAACTCGGCGTCACCGCGCTGTGGCTTTTGCCGTTCTACCCTTCGCCCGGCCGCGACGACGGCTACGACATCGCCGACTACGGCTCGGTCAATCCCGATTTCGGGACGATGAAGGACTTCAAGCGTTTCATCCAGGAAGCGCAGAAGCGCGGCCTGCGCGTCATCACCGAACTCGTCGTCAACCACACCTCGGACCAGCACAAATGGTTCAAGCGCGCGCGCCGCAGCCATCCCGGCTCCAGCGCCCGCAACTGGTATGTCTGGAGCGATACCGACCAGAAATACCAGGGCACGCGCATCATCTTCACCGACACCGAAAAGTCGAACTGGACCTGGGATCACGAGGCCGGCGCGTTCTACTGGCACCGCTTCTTCTCGCACCAGCCCGATCTCAATTTCGACAATCCGCGCGTGGTCAGCGCGCTCATCCAGGTGATGAAGCGCTGGCTGGACGCCGGCGTCGACGGCTTCCGGCTCGACGCCATTCCCTATCTGTGCGAACGCGACGGCACCAACAACGAAAATCTCCCCGAGACGCATGCGATCATCAAGCGCCTGCGCCACGAGCTGGATTCCTACTCCAAGGGCAAGCTGCTGCTCGCCGAGGCCAATCAATGGCCGGAGGACGTGCAGGAATATTTCGGCCGTGGCGACGAGTGCCACATGGCCTACCACTTCCCGCTGATGCCGCGCATCTACATGGCGATCGCGCAGGAGGACCGCTTTCCGATCACCGACATTCTGCGCCAGACGCCGGACATTCCGGCAAGCTGCCAATGGGCGCTGTTCCTGCGCAACCATGACGAGCTGACGCTGGAGATGGTCACCGACGTCGAGCGCGATTATCTCTGGACCACATACGCCAACGATCCCCGTGCCCGCATCAATGTCGGCATCCGCAGGCGCCTTGCGCCGCTGATGGACAATGACCGGCGCAAGATCGAGCTGATGAACTCGCTGCTGCTGTCCTTCCCCGGCACGCCGATCATCTATTACGGCGACGAGATCGGGATGGGCGACAACATCTATCTCGGCGACCGCAACGGCGTCCGCACGCCGATGCAGTGGAGCCCTGACCGCAACGGCGGCTTCTCATGCTGCGACCCGGCCCGCCTCTACGCGCCGCTGATCATGGATCCCGTCTACGGCTACGAATCGGTGAATGTGGAGGCGCAGTCGCGCAGCCTGTCGTCGTTGCTCAGCGCCACCAAGCGGCTGATCTCGGTGCGCAAGTCGACGCTCGCTTTCGGCCGCGGCACCATGACCTTCATCCGCCCGGCCAATCGCGCCGTGCTCGCCTATGTCCGCCAATACCGCGACGAGGTGATCCTCTGCGTCGCCAATTTGTCGCGCGCAGCGCAAGCGACCGAGCTCGACCTGTCGCCGTGGAAGGACCGCATCCCGCAGGAGATGCTGGGACGGACGCGTTTTCCGGCGATCGGCGAACTGCCCTACATGATCACGCTGGGGCCCTACGGCTTCTACTGGTTCCAGCTCCAGGAGCGCGACAAGTCCGAGCCGGTGACGCCGCGCGCGGTGCCGGAGTTCGAGACGCTGGTGGTGCCGGTGAACTCGAACTGGGTGTCGCTCGCCCGCGAGCGCGGCGTGTTCGAGCGCGACGTGCTGCCGGGATTCTTGTCGCGGACGCGGTGGTATCCCGAGCACAATCCCAAGCACATCAAGACCGCGCTGACCTCGGCGGTGCCGTTCTGCGACATCGGCGACAACAGGCCCTGGATCGCGTTCTTTGAGAGGCCGGACCAGGACGCTGCGCCGCGTTACGTGCTGCCGATGCAGATCGAGTGGGTGCGCTTCGACCGCGAGCGGTTCAACCCGAAGGCGCTCGCCGCCGTGCGCCAGGGCGCGCGCGAGGGCACGCTGCTCGACGTGGCGACCGATCAGATCTTCATCGGCCTGTTCCTGCGCAACCTGTCGCAGAACCTGGTGGTGGAAGAGAACAATCTGCGGCTGGAGTTCAAGGCGACCAGCCGATTCGCCGATTACACCATCAAGGAGCCCGAACGCATCCGCGCGATCGAGCAATCGAACAGCACCGCGCTGGTCGACAACCAGTACGTCGCCAAGCTCTACCGCCAGCTCGAAAGTGGCATCAATCCCGAGATCGAGATCGGCCATTATCTCACCGAGGTCGCGCGCTTTGCCAATACGCCGGCGTTGCTCGGCAGCGTCGAGCTGGTCGAGGGCGATCAGCGCAGCACGCTCGGCGTGCTCCATGCCTATGTCGAGAACCAGGGTGACGGCTGGACCGTGACCACGGGTTATCTCGATCGCTATATCGACGAGCAACGCGTGTTGTCGGCAGGCGAAGCGCCGCGCGAGACCCAGGAGCAAGCGCCTTATCTGCACTTCATCGCGCAGATCGGCCGGCGGCTCGGCGAGTTGCATGTTGCCCTGGCGGCGGCAAAGCCGGACGATCTCGCCCCGGAGCCGATCGGCTCTGCGCACGTCAAACGCCTCGTGTCCGACCTCAAGGCGCGGGCCGAGCGGATTTTCGAACGGCTGGCCGACAGCCGCGACGGCCTGCGGGAGGCGGACCGGCCGCTGATCGACCAGCTCGCCGCCGTGCGCGCGTCCCTGCCCGCCACCCTGAATGCGCTATTGCCTTCCGGGATCGGCGGGCTGAACATCCGTCATCATGGCGACTTCCGCCTCGGGCAGACTCTGATCGTGAAGGACGATATCTTCATCATCGACTTTGACGGCAATCCCCGTGTGCCGCTGGCCGACAAGCGGCGCAAGCTGCCTGCCGCGCGCGACGTCGCCGGCCTGATCCGCTCGATCGATCTTTCGGTTAACGCGGCGCTGAGCCGCGCACTCACGGGTGCCTCCGACGAGCAGGGCCGGATCACCGCCGCGCTCGACGAATGGCGCGAGCGAACCGCCGCAACCTTCCTGTCCGCCTATCGCGAGGCCGTGACCGATCGACGGCTGTGGCCGGAGGATCGGCAATCCGCAGAAGGCCTGTTAAGGTTTTTCCTGCTTGATCACGCCTTCGATGAAGTAGAGTACGAGCTGTCCAACCGGCCTGAGGGGCTCCATGCGCCGCTGACCGGACTGCTTCGCATTCTGTCCAGTGCCGGGAGCGAAGCCCATGCCTAAACTGCCTGCCGAGGCCTATGCGATCATCGAGGGCCGCCACTCCGACCCCTTCCACTATCTCGGGCTGCATCCCGAGGGCGGTAAAAGCGTGGTGCGCGCCTTTCTCCCCGAGGCCTCGAATGTCGAGGCAGTCGGCGAGCGTGGCGAAGTCGCTCCGCTCGACCGCGTGCACGATTCCGGCCTGTTCATCGGCGCCCTGCCCAATGGCTCGAAGCACTATCAGCTGCGCGCAAAATTCGGCGGCAACGTCGTCGAGTTCGAGGACGCCTACCGCTTTCCGCCGATCCTGACCGATTTCGACCTCTATTTGCTGGGCGAAGGCACCGATCAGCGCCTTTACGACAAGCTCGGGGCGCATCCGATGCGGCTCGAGGGCATCGACGGCATCGGCTTCGTGGTGCTGGCGCCGAACGCACGCCGCGTTTCCGTGGTCGGCGATTTCAATTTCTGGGACGGACGTCGCCATCCGATGCGGGTGCGCGGCGCCGGGTATTGGGAATTGTTCATTCCGCATGCCAAAGCCGGCGATCACTACAAGTTCGAGATCATCGGGCCGCACGGCCATCTGCTTCCGCTGAAATCAGACCCGATGGCCTTTGCCAGCGAAGTCCGGCCGAAGACGGCCTCCATCGTGTTCGACGAGGCGGATCTGGCGCGTCCGCGCCCGGCGCCTGACGGCATCAACGCGCTGTCGGCGCCGATGTCGATCTACGAGGTCCATCTCGGCTCGTGGCGTCGCAAGAACGGCGATGAATGGCTGACCTATCGCGAGCTGGCCGAACAGTTGCCGGCCTATGCCCGCGACATGGGCTTCACCCATCTCGAATTCCTGCCCGTGAGCGAGCATCCCTTCGATGGCTCCTGGGGCTATCAGCCGACCGGCCTCTATGCGCCGACCAGCCGCTTCGGCACGCCGGAGGATTTTGCCGCCCTCGTCGATGCCTGCCACCGCGAAGGCGTCGGCGTGCTGCTCGATTGGGTGCCCGGTCACTTCCCCGACGATCCGCACGGGCTCGGCAGCTTCGACGGCACCGCGCTCTACGAGCACGCCAACCCGCTCCAGGGCCGCCACCTCGACTGGGGCACCTTGATCTACAATTACGGCCGCACCGAAGTGACGAACTTCCTGGTGTCGAACGCGCTGTTCTGGATGGAGCGTTATGCCATTGACGGCTTACGCGTCGATGCCGTCGCGTCCATGCTCTATCTCGACTACAGCCGGCCGCCCGGCGCCTGGATCCCGAACCAATATGGCGGCCGCGAAAACATCGAGGCGATCAACTTCCTGCGCCGCTTCAACACGGAAGTATTCGCGCGCTTCCCGCAGGCGACCACGGCGGCCGAGGAATCCACGGCCTGGCCGCAGGTCTCACGCCCGGTCGAATTCGGCGGGCTCGGCTTCGGCTACAAGTGGAACATGGGCTGGATGCACGACACGCTGAACTACATCAGCAAGGATCCGATCCATCGCAAGCACCATCACGGCGACATCCTGTTCGGCCTGCACTACGCCTTCTCGGAAAACTTCATCCTGCCGCTCTCGCATGACGAGGTCGTGCACGGCAAGCGCTCGATCCTCGGCCGCATGCCCGGCGACGAGTGGCAGCGCTTTGCGAATTTGCGCGCCTATTACAGTTTCATGTTCGGCCATCCCGGCAAGAAGCTGTTGTTCATGGGCGCGGAAATCGCCCAGAGCCGCGAATGGAATCACGACCAGTCGCTCGACTGGCACCTGCTCGAATACAAGTATCATTCCGGCATCCAGTCACTGATCCGCGACCTCAACCGGCTCTACCGCGCGGTGCCGGCGCTGCACCAGATGGACTGCGACCAGGCCGGCTTCGAATGGCTGATCACGGATGATGCCAACCGCAACGTGTTCGCCTGGCTGCGCAAGGGATTCGACGAGCAGGCGCGGTGTCTCGTCATCATCAACTTCTCTCCCAATGTCTATCGCAACTATCGCGTTCGCGTGCCCTTTGCCGGCAAATGGAAGGAAGTGTTCAATTCGGACTCCGCCCATTATGGCGGCAGCAATGTCGGGAACATCGGCGAGGTTCATGCCGTTGAAGGCAAGGCGCCCGAGCTCCGCCTCACCATTCCGCCGCTCGCCGCGATCTTCCTCGTTCCGGAAAGCTGACACATGCGCCTGACTGCTGGATCGCCTGCACGCCTCGGCGCAAGCTGGGACGGACGCGGCACCAATTTCGCGCTGTTCTCCGCGAACGCACAGAAGGTGGAACTCTGCCTGTTCGACGCGCAAGGCCGCCGCGAGCTCGAACGCATCGAGCTGCCTGAAAGAACCGAGGATGTCTGGCACGGCTATCTCAACGACGTCTCGCCCGGCCAGCTCTACGGCTATCGCGTGCACGGCCCCTACGAGCCTGAGCACGGCCACCGCTTCAACGCGAACAAGCTGCTGCTCGACCCCTATGCCAAGCGGCTCGCGGGACGCCTGGTCTGGAGCGATGCGCATTTTGCCTACCGCACCGGAAGCGCGCGCGAGGATCTCTCCTTCGACCGGCGCGACAATGCCCGCGGCATGCCCAAGGCCGTCGTGGTCGACGAGACCTTCAACTGGGGCCGCCGCGAGATCCGTCCCAACATCCCATGGGAAGACACCGTCATCTACGAGGCTCACGTCAAGGGTTTGACCCAGAAGCGCGACGACGTGCCACCGAACCTGCGGGGCACCTATGGCGGGCTGTCTTCGCCGGCGATGATCGAGCACCTGAAGAAGCTCGGCGTCACCACGGTCGAGCTGCTGCCGGTGCACAGCTTCGTCGACGACCGCATCCTGGTGGAGAAGAAGCTCGCCAATTACTGGGGCTACAACTCGCTCTCGTTCTTCGCGCCGGAGCTGCGCTACGCCCAGGACAACGCGCTCGACTCCTTCCGCACCACGGTGGCGCGCCTGCACGATGCCGGCATCGAGGTGATGCTCGACGTCGTCTACAACCACACCGCCGAAGGCAACCATCTTGGTCCGACGCTGTGCTACCGCGGCATCGACAACGCCTCCTATTACTGGCTCAACCGCGAGAACCCGCGCTATTACGACGACTTCACCGGTTGCGGCTCGTCGGTCAATCTCACCCATCCGCGCGTGCTGCAGATGGTGATGGATTCCTTGCGCTACTGGGTCGAGGTCTGCCACGTCGACGGCTTCCGCTTCGACCTCGCCACCACGCTCGCGCGCGGACCGAACGGTTATGATCGCGGCATCTCGTTCTTGACCGCGATCCGGCAGGATCCGGTGCTCGCGACGGTCAAGCTCGTCGCCGAACCCTGGGACCTTGGCCTCGGCGGTTACCAGGTCGGCGCATTCCCCTCGCAATGGTCGGAATGGAATGATCGCTATCGCAGCGCCATGCGCCGCTACTGGAGCGGCGAAGGCAGCCTGATCGGCGACATCTCCAGCCGGATGACGGCATCCTCCGACCTGTTCAACCATGACGGACGGCGGCCGCGCGCCAGCATCAATCACATCACCGTCCACGACGGCTTCACGCTCGCCGACCTCTTCAGCTACAACGAGAAGCACAACGAGGCCAACGGCGAGGACAACCGCGACGGCTCCAACGACAACCACAGCAACAATTGCGGTGTCGAGGGTCCGACCGACGATCCTGATATCATCGCCCTGCGCCGCCAGCTTCGCAAGAACGTGCTGGCCTGTCTGATGCTGGCGCAGGGTGTTCCGCTGATCCTCGCCGGCGACGAGGTCGGCAACTCGCAATCCGGCAACAACAACGCCTATTGCCAGGACAACGAGATCGGCTGGGTCGGCTGGGACAATCTCGGCAAAGAGGGCGACGACATGGTCGATTTCGTCGGCCATCTCGCCGACATCCGCCGCCGGTTCTCGCAACTTCGCAGCCATCGCTGGCTCGACGGCCGCCCCGCAGACGGCGTGTCGTACGGCGCATTGTGGCTGACACCTGCGGGTGACGAGATGACGGAGAACGACTGGAAATTCCCGGAGGGAAGATTCCTCTCCTATGTGATGGGCCCGATGGAACCGGGTGGGGCCGCGATCTTTATCGTACTGAACGCCGCCCCCGAAGAGATCGCATTCAAATTGCCCAAAATGCCCGAATACAAGAGCTGGCAGCAGATCTTGAACACGACCGATGCCAAGCTGAATACGGTCGAGTTCCCGCCCGGGAGCGATAGCAAGGCGCCGCCGCGCTCCGTACTCGCCTTCGCGGGGGCGCTATGAGGCCATCCTTCGGGGCGAGGCCGACAAAGGACGGCGTGTCGTTCCGCCTGTGGGCGCCTGGCGCTCGCCGTGTCGACCTCCTGCTCGACCGAAGACACGCGATGCAGCGCCGGCAGGATGGCTGGTACGTGGCGGATATTTCCGGCCTCACCGCCGGCAGTCCCTACAAGTTCAGGATCGACGACGAGATCGAGGTACCCGATCCCGCCTCGGCCTTTCAGCCCGAGGATGTGTTCGGCCCGAGCGAGGTGATCGATCACGACGCCTTTTCGTGGCGTGCGCGCGATTGGCGCGGCCGGCCCTGGGAAGAGACGGTGCTGATCGAGACCCATGTCGGCACCTTCACCTCCCAAGGCACTTACCGCGCCATGATCGACAAGCTCGATCATCTTGTCGCAACCGGCATCACCGCGCTGGAATTGATGCCGCTGGCCGATTTCGCCGGGCGCCGCGGCTGGGGCTATGACGGCGTGCTGTGGTACGCGCCCGACAGCGCCTATGGCCGGCCCGAAGACCTGAAGACGCTGATCGACGAAGCGCATCTGCGCGGGCTGATGGTATTCCTCGACGTCGTCTACAATCATTTCGGGCCCGAGGGGAATTATCTCGGCCGCTATGCGCCGACCTTCTTCACCGATGCTCACACGCCCTGGGGCAGTGCGATCGACTATCGCGTGCCGCAGGTGCGCGCATTCGCGGTCGAGAACGCGCTGTCCTGGCTCAGCGACTACCGTTTCGATGGCCTGAGGCTGGATGCCGCCAATCACATCATGGCGATCCCCGGCGAGCAGTCGATGCTGCAGGACCTCAGCGTCGCCGCCGGCGAGCTTGCCAAGGCCACGGGGCGGCACATCCATCTCGTGCTGGAGAACGGCGACAATCGCGCCAGCCTGCTCGACGCGGCGCAGGAGCCGCCGAACGGCAAATATCGGGGACAGTGGAACGACGATTATCACCACGTCTGGCACGTGATGCTGACCGGCGAGCTCGCCGGATACTACGCGGATTATCAAACGCCACGGCTCGATCTCGCCCGCGCGCTGGCCTCCGGCTTCGTCTACCAGGGCGAGGTTTCGGAGTTCTGGGGCAAGAAGCCGCGCGGCGAGCCGAGCGGCAAGCTGCCGCCGGCGACCTTCGTCAATTTCCTGCAAAACCACGACCAGATCGGCAATCGTCCGCTCGGCGACCGGCTCGAGAGCCTGGCATCATCGCAGCAGATCGAAGCGGCGCTTGCAGTGACACTGCTCGCGCCGATGGTGCCGATGCTGTTTCAGGGCGAGGAATGGGGCTCCACGGCGCCTTTTCCGTTCTTCTGCGATTTCCACGGCGAACTCGCCGATGCCGTCCGCAAGGGGCGTAAGCAGGAATATGCCTGGGCTTACGAGAAGTACGGCGACGAGGTGCCCGACCCGCTCGATCCGGCAACGCTGCAATCGGCCGTGCTCGACTGGACCGGCCGCACGCCGCAGCAGGACGCGCGGCTCGCGCTGGTCCGGGAGCTGCTTGCGCTTCGCCGCAAGGAGATCATGCCGCGGCTGAGGGGCGCGAGTTTCGGCGAAGCCGAGGCGGCCGACAGCGGCCTGCTCACCGCGCATTGGCGCATGGGCGACGGCACGGTGCTGCGCCTGACCGCCAACCTGTCGGACCACGGGATCGTCTCCAATGTCAGCGCGGGTACGCCGATCTGGGGCGGCGAGACCGGCGACCGGCTTCCGCCCTGGTCGGTGGTCTGGCGCCTCGGAGGTTAGGATGCCTCCCGCCATTCCGCTCGCGACCTATCGGCTTTTGCTCACCGCGGATTTCGACTTCGACAAGGCGGCCGCGGTGGTCCCCTATCTGAAGGCGCTGGGGATCACGCATCTCTATGCCTCGCCGGTGATGAAGGCGCGCAAGGGCTCGACCCATGGCTACGACACCGTCGATCACAGCCAGTTCAATCCGGAGCTTGGCGGCGAGGCCGGCTTCGCCCGGCTGAGCGAGGCGCTGACCAAGCACGACCTCGGCCTCATCATCGACTTCGTACCCAACCATGTCGGCGTGCATTTTGCCGACAATCCCTGGTGGCTCGACGTGCTGGAATGGGGCCAGGCTTCGCCCCACGCGGTCTCCTTCGACATCGACTGGGATCAGCTCGCCTATCGCGCCCGCGGCGGTGTGCTGCTGCCCATCCTCGGCGCGTCCTATGGCGAGGCGCTCGAGCGCGGCGACATCGAGCTACGCTACGATCCAGACCAGGGAAGCTTCTCTGCCTGGTATTTCGAGCATCGCCTGCCCGTCGCGCCGGAGCGCTATGGCGAGATGCTGCGCATGATCGTGAAGGAAGCGGATGCCGCCGAGACGGAGGCCGGCAAACTTCTGCTGTCGCTTGCGGCGCGCTATACGGGATTGCGTCGTCCCAATCGCAAGGAGGCACCGGCGTTCAAGACCGAGCTCAGGGAGATCCCTGGTGCTGCCGAGGTGATCGCACGCGGCCTTGCCGCCTATCGTGCCGCCAAGGATCGTCCCGCGCAGACGCTGGCCCTGCACCATCTGCTGGAGCGCCAGCACTACAAGCTCGGGCACTGGCGGCTTGCCTCCAGCGATATCAACTATCGCCGCTTCTTCGACGTCAACGGGCTCGCAGGTCTGCGCGTCGAGGACGCGAGCACCTTCGCCGCCACGCACCGGCTGGTGAAGCAGCTCATCGCCAGCGGCAAGCTGCAGGGCATCCGGCTCGATCACATCGACGGCCTGCGCGACCCCGCGCAATATTGCCAGCGGCTGCGCCGGCTGGTGCGCGACGCGCAAGGAAATACAAAGCCGTTCTACACCGTGATCGAGAAGATCCTGTGCGAGCACGAACGCCTGCCGCACCTCGCCGGCGTTCAGGGCACCACCGGCTATGAATGGATGAACGTCATCACCCATGCGCTGGTCGAGGCCGGGGGCCTGGGGGCGCTTGACGAGACCTGGCGGCAGGTCAGCAACCGGCCGCCGCGGCTTGCGCCTTACGTCAAGGACGCCAAGCGGCGCGTGCTGGAGACGCTGCTCACCAGCGAATTCACCGTGCTGACCCGCCTGCTCGCGCGCATCGCCAACGGGCATTACTCGACGCGCGATTTCTCCGCCGACAGTTTGCGGCAGGCGCTGGAGCTCTATGTGCTGCATTTCCCGGTGTACCGCACCTATCTGACCAACAGCGGCCCGACCGCGCCCGACCGCAAGCTGATCGATGACACCATCGCGCGCGCCCGCGCGGAATGGTTCGCCGCGGACGAAGGCATCTTCGACTTCCTGCGCGACGCGCTGACCATGGACCTGCTCAAGCCCGGCCGCCCCCCGCACAGCGCCCCGCGCGTGCGTCGTTTCGCGCTGAAGGTGCAGCAATTCACCGGGCCGATGATGGCGAAGTCGCTGGAGGACACCGCGTTCTATCAATTCCACCGGCTGCTCGCGCTGAACGAGGTCGGCGGCGATCCCGCCAGCACCGGGCTCACGATTTCCACCTTCCACGAGACCATGCAGGCCCGCGCCAAGGAATGGCCATTGGGAATGACGGCGACCGCCACCCACGACACCAAGCGCGGCGAGGACGCCCGCGCGCGCATCGCGGCGATCAGCGAGATTCCCGGCGAATGGACCAGCGCGGTGGCGCGATGGAAGGTGCTGAACGCGCCACACCTCACGCTCCATGGCAATTACCGCGCGCCGTCGGCGACGTTCGAATACATGCTCTACCAGACCCTGCTCGGAGCCTGGCCGCTGCAGGGACCGGTCGATGCCGGCTTCGTCGAGCGCATCCAGGCCTATGCGCTGAAGGCCGCGCGCGAGGGCAAGGAAGAGACGAGCTGGCTCAACCCGCATGAAGCCTATGAGAACGGCGCCAAGAGCTTCATCGACAAGATTCTCGATCCCGCACTATCCGGTGAATTCCTGGATTCACTGCAAACGCTGGCCCGGCGCCTGGCGCTGCTCGGCGCCTTGAATTCTCTGAGCCAGCTCACCCTCAAGGCCACCTTGCCCGGCGTGCCCGACTTCTACCAGGGCACCGAGTTCTGGGACCTGTCACTGGTCGACCCCGACAACCGTCGCCCGGTCGATTTTGGCGCGCGGCACGCGGCGCTGAGTTCACTGGACGATCCGGATTGGCGTGGCCTGACCAAGAGCTGGCCCGACGGCCTGATCAAGCTGGCCTGGACACGGCGTCTTCTCAAGCTGCGCAATGAACTCGCCGACGTCTTCGCTCAAGGCGACTATCAGCCGCTGGCGGTGCGCGGCGCCCATGCCGACCATGTCATTGCCTACGCCCGGCGCCATGGCCGCGCTGCGGCGATCGTCGTGGTCGGGCGCCAGTTCGCGCCGTTTACCCAAGCGGGCCGGGAATGGCCCGCGGTGGAGGGAATTGACGCGACCGTCGATATCACGGGCTATGCCGCGACAGGCCATGAGGGCCACGAACTGCCGGTCACGCAGGCTTTCCGTGATTTTCCCGCCGCTGTCATCGAGGCCCGCACGGCAAGCGCCATCAGGCCCGCGCGCCCGCGCGTGCGCGCCTGAAGCTACTTTCCGTCGTCCTTGGTCAGCAGCAACTGCCCGCGCTTCCTGATCGTGGCCTGCGCCATCTCGGCAAAGCGCTGCAACAGCCAGGGCAGCACCACCTGGACCTTGACATGGTCTTCGGCGACGTCGACCTGACCCGTCGCGATCTGCCCGAGCGCGCGAATGCGAAAGGCCATGCTGTCGCCGGTCCAGCGTTCCTCCTCGACCTGCATCACCGGAATGCTGGCTGCCGCCCGGCCGAGCCCGGTCTTGAGCCGGCGGACCGCCTCCTCGCGGCCGAGATGATGCGGAATTGAAACGACAAGCGGTGCTGACATGGCCCTGCCCCGTGATGATCGATCCTCACATAGTCATGCCGGACGACGCGGCAAAGGTTCCATGCAACTTGGACCTGTGGCCCTGTTTCAAAAACGGAACCTAAAACCCTGCGGCAAGTTGCCCTCGCACGAGGGGACAGGTGCAAACGACCCTTGCAACAAAGGGCTGAGGAGATTCGCATGTCAATCGGTACGATCATTCTGATCATTCTGGTCATCGCCCTGCTTGGCGGCTTCAGCGGCATCGGCGGCGGCCCGTTCTACGGCACCGGCTATTACGGCGGCGGCGGCCTCGGACTGGTCATCGTCATTCTGCTGATCCTGCTGCTGATGGGACGGATCTAGCGACCCAGCGAGGATTTCGTAGCAACCATTAAAGCACGCCCGATTTCCGCG
>NZ_AJQF01000469.1:0-3909 GCF_000261705.1 Bradyrhizobium genomosp. III
CTCGCGGGCCGTTCCACATATGGGGGCAAGGTCACAGGGGTCGGCGACGAGCCCGACGCACGCGCTGCCGAAACCGCCGGTTTTCTCCGCGGTCTTCAGGCAGGCATCGATCACTGCAAGGTCGGCTGGCGCGGTGCCCTGGGCGAAAGCCATCGATGCGAGCGGGAGGCTAGCGGCGAGCATCGCGGCGGCAAGTTTAAGCTTCATTGGAGATCTCCGTTCGCGCATCGACCGGCCGGTGTGGCGGAAGGGCCGGACGGCGAGTGGGAAGGGGGAAACGAGGGGGGTATGCGGCTTCGGCTACGCCCTCTCCAATCAATGCCTTTGAATGCGCCTTGACCTGACTAACGAGATTTTCGACCAAAACGTGATACATGCAACTTTGGTCATCGAAGGCCCAGTGTCGGTTCACCTTAATGTGGAACAGGAGCTACGCTGACGACTAATGACGGCGGGACCGGTTAAGGCACGCACTGGCTATCGCGTCCCAACGCGCAAGAGCGCCGTGGGCGGCGTCCTGATCGTCACGCATGCGATGCACGGTCTGCCGGCTCAGTCGCCTTTGCTGCCCCTCATACCACCCTTTTCCCCGCCCGCTCCGCCACCGCCCTCTGCACAAAGTACATCGCGACCAGCGAGACGATCGCCGATGCGACGACGACGTAGCCGATCCGGTCGAAATGGATCAGCGAGCCATCCGGCGCCTGCGCGATGATCGCGCCGGCGAGCACCGAGCCGAGCCCGCCGGAGAGCTGCTGCAGCGAGGCGCTGACCGCGCTGAAGGAGCCGCGCTGGTCGGGATCCGGGATTGCGGACATCAGGGCCTGTGACGGGATCATGCGCGAGAAGATGCCGACGAACATCAGCACGTTGACGAGGATCGCCGTCGTAAGCGCGACGTGGCCGAGATGGGTGTAGATCAGCACCATGATGACGGACACCACGCTGCCGAAGACGAAGGTCGGATATTTGCCGAACGCATCGCTTGCCCTGCCGACCAGTGGCCCCGTGACGATGCTGAACAGGCCGGAGACGAGATAGATCGTCGGCAGATGCGTGATGTCGATGCCGAGATTGTGCACGGTGAAGGCGCTGGAGAACGGCATCAGCATATAGCCGCCGGTCGCCAGCAGCGTCGTGACGGCGAAGGCCAGCGTATAGCGCGGCTGTCCGATCGTCGCGATCAGATGGTGGAACGGGTTCTTGTCCTGCTTCGATTTCAGATGCGCGTCGACCGGCTCCATGGCGAAGGCGATGATGGCGATCGCCGCGATCGACACGATCACGATCGCAATGAAGCAGACGTGCCAGCTCCAGTGATTGGCGAGAAACAGCCCGGCCGGAATACCCAGCACCTGGCTCGCGGCGAACGCCGTCTGGACGAAGCCCATCACGCGGCCGCGCAGGTGCAGCGGGAATAGATCGGTGATGATGGCGAGCACCACCGAGCCGATCACGCCCCCGAACAATCCGGTCACGATCCGGCCGAGCAGCAGCACGTGATAATTCTGCGCGGCGGCGCAGAGCATGGTGCCGAGCGTGAAGCCGACATAGAAGAACAGCAGCAGGCGCTTGCGGTCGAAACGATCGGCAAAGCCGGCGGCCAGCACGCCCGAAATGCCCGCGCTGAACGCGTAGGCCGACACCGCGACGCCGAATTGCCCGGCCGTGATGTCGAGCGCGGGCATCAGGATGGCCCCGAGCGGCGACATGATGATGAAGTCGAGGATGATCGTGAACTGCGTGAACGCGAGCAGCGCAATGAGGAGCGCCTGATAGCGCGAGAAGCCGCGCTGGCGTCCTGATGGATCGTCGATCGGCGCGGCGAGCATCTGTTCGGTCATGGATCTCGATTCGTGGGTCGCGGGGAGCGAAACTGGCAGATGGGGTGGGCCCGCACGATTTCCACGGCGCGCGCGCCAGAGGCTCCGCCGAAACGGGCAGTTCGTGCGCCGTTGTGGGTTCCATGCAACAGCCGGGCATTCGGCAAACGGTCCGCCTCTTCGCGAAACGAGTGCGCGGATTGAGAAGCCGGGACACCGGGCGGCCCCCATGAATATGGGAGGACGATAGGCCGCGCAGGCTTTCGTGCATCGCGCGTCTTCCCAAAACCACCGGCCGCATGCTTTGAGAGTCGCCAAACGTCGATCGCGTTGGCGTGGTGGCGGCTTGGGGCTGGAAGTGAATTGGGGCTGGAAGTGACGGCGGTCTTCATTCTTCCTCTTCTTGCCGGTTGCGGGTTTGGAAGACGGGGTGGGGAACGAACATGACCATTTCATTGCGGGCGCCGGTCACCGCTTTTCTTGCAACGGCGCTCATTGCCGTGATCGCGGCCTGCGCCGGCGGGCCGGAAGCCCGGGCCCAGTTCGTGTGCGTGGATGGTGCCGCGTCTGAGCAAGGCGCCACGGCGGCCGGCTCAGCGAGCAATTTTGCCTGCGGGCCGTCCGCTTCCGCTGACGGCAACGGCAGCAACAACTCCGCGACCGGGACCGGCGCCAACGCCAGCGGCCACAGCAGCTCCAATATTGCGACCGGAAACAATGCCAACGCCAGCGGCAACAACAGCTTCAACAGCGCGACCGGAGCGGGAGCCATCGCCAGCGGTGATGGCAGCAAAAACATGGCGTCCGGAAACAACGCGCAAGCCAGCGGTGACAACAGCACCAATATCGCGGCCGGCGCCGGAGCCAATGCCAGCGGCAACAACAGCGGCAATCTTGCGTCCGGGCTGACCGCCCTGGCCAACGGAGACAACAGCAGGAACGTTGCGACAGGGCGCAGTTCCAATGCCTCCGGCAACAACAGCAGAAATGTTGCGAACGGGTTTGTCGCCAAGGCCTACGGCGACGCCAGCGCCAACACGGCGACGGGGAGCAACGCCAACGCCTTCGGCAACGGCAGCGGCAACATCGCGTCGGGCGTCAACTCCAACGCGACCGGCGACAACAGCTCCAATATCGCGACCGGCATGAATACCAACGCGAGCGGGTCCGGAAGCAACAACGTCGCCACCGGCAACGCCGCCATCGCATTTGGCGCCAACAGCTCCAACGCGGCGACCGGCTATCTGGCGAATGCCAACGGCGCCAATTCGAGCAATATCGCGAACGGCACGCAATCCAATGCCAGCGGCACCGGCAGCTTCAACATTGCGGTCGGAAACGGCGCCAACGCGAGCGGAAACGGTGTCGCGAACACTGCAGTGGGCAACGGCTCCAACGCGACCGGCGCAAATTCCTCCGCCTTCGGCAATGGCGCCTCCGCAACCTTCGCCAACTCCACCGCGATCGGCAACGGCGCCACCGCGACCCGCGCCAACCAGCAGGTCTACGGCACCGCGAGCAATACCTACACGATGACAGGCGTCACCTCGGCTGCGAGCGCGGCCGCGCAGTCCGGACCCGTGCAACTCGTCACCACGGACGCGGCCGGCAATCTCGCCTCCACCTCGCTCAGTGCACTCGGGTTTGCGAGCCCCGCGGATATCGCAAGCATCAACAGCCAGCTCGCAGGCATCAATGCCCGCCTCAACGACCTCGACGGCAGGACCGGCAAGGCGATCAACGGCGTCGCGATGGCCTTTGCGATGTCAGGCTCGCCCTGGCTGATGCCGTCCGAGAAGATCGCGATGAGCATGAACTGGGGTACGTTTCAGAACACCAATGCGCTCTCCATGAGTGCGGCGCTGCGCGTCAGCGAGCATGTGCAGGCCAGCGGCGGCCTGACCTACGGCACCAACGGCGGCGGATTGGGCGGCCGCGTCGGAATGCGTGTCGGCTGGTGATGCCAGGCTTTGGCAATTCGATGCAATTGATCGCGCGAGCCGTGACGGCACTGGCGCTGCAGCTGTGCTGCGGAAGCGACGGGGCGATGGCGCAGCAGAAGACGCCTGCGCAGGCTGCGGCTGGC
>NZ_AJQF01000470.1:0-4767 GCF_000261705.1 Bradyrhizobium genomosp. III
AGCAGGCTCTCTATCTGATCCGCTCGACGCTGCTCACGCTCAACGATGCCAACCGCACGGGCAATTACACGGTGCTGCGCGACCTTGCTGCGCCCGATTTCCAGGCGCGCAACACCGCCGCCGATCTCGCGCTGAATTTTCTCGATCTGCGGCGCCGCAACTTCGATCTCTACGGTGCGGCATTGCTGGCGCCGCAATTCAGCGACGCGCCCGCGCTCGATCAGCGCGGAATGCTGCGCTTGGCAGGTTACATCCCGACCCGGCCGCAGCAGATCCAGTTCGATCTCACGTTTCAGACCGTGGCCGGGCAATGGCGTCTGATCGCCATCGCGATCTCTACGCCGGAAGCCGCATCCCCCCAGCCGCAAGCCCAGGTGACGCCCGTGAAGCCGGCTGTGCCTGCACAGAAGAAGACGCCGTGAGCGTTTCTGAGCACTATCTCATTGATAAGTCTTCGTTTGTCGCCAGATTGGCGGCCGCGCCCCACCCTGTTCTCGCTGCTCCTGGCAGCCCCGATTAAGCCGCCCTTAGCGAATGCTCCCCTAGTGTCCTGACCGTCCATTTCCCTGCTCCCCGGCCGGATGCCGGTCAGTTTGCGGCAAGTCAGAGCGTTTTCGGATGGAGCAGCCTGCCCGGCAGTATGATCCTGGCGTGCCCGAGCCGTTGGTCACGGCGGCGGCCACGCGGACGCTCGTCATCGATCTCGAAGGCGGCCTGCTGCGGTCCGAGTTGCTGATGGAGGCGCTGTTCTCCAGCCCCGCCCGCATGCTCGCCCGCTTCGGCGCGGGCGGACGACCGGGCATGGCGGCACTCACGGATATCCTGGCGCGCGCCGAGATCGACTACGCCCATCTGCCCTATGATTCCGACGTGTTGAACCGGGCGCTCGCTGCGCGGGCGCGGGGCGCGAAGATCTATCTGGTGGCTGGCCGCTTCGCCCGTCATGCCGCCGGCATTGCCGCGCATCTCGGCTTTGACGGTGTCGTTGCGCCGGCCGATCTGGCTGCGGGAGAAAACCTGCCGTTCGATCCCGGCGCCATCGAGCGCATCGAAAATCGCAGCCGCAACGCCAGCCTCAAGACCAGCCTCAGGACCTGGGCCAAGGCGCTGCGCGTCTATCAATACGCCAAGAACACGCTGGTGTTCGTACCTGTCATCACCGCGCATCAGCTGAATTTTGCCAGCTTTGGCTCCGCGCTGCTGGCGTTCCTGGCGTTCTCGGCCTGTGCGTCTGGCGCCTATCTGATGAATGATCTCCTGGATCTCGCAGCGGACCGGCAGCATCCGACCAAGCGCCATCGCGCGCTGGCGGCCGGAGATCTGCCGATCTCGTCCGCGCTATCAGCGATCCCTGCGTTGTGGCTGTTCGCGGTCGTGGCCGGCCTCTGCATCTCGCCTCTGTTTCTCGGCGTGCTCGGCGCCTATCTTGTCACCACCATCGCCTATTCGCTCGCGCTCAAGCGCAAGATGCTGGTCGACATCGTCACGCTCGCCGGTCTCTACACGCTTCGCATCGTCGCCGGCGCGGTCGGCGTCGGCGTGGTGCTATCGGAATGGCTGCTGATCTTCTCGCTCTTCGTGTTCACGTCGCTGGCGCTGATCAAGCGCTTCAGCGAGCTCAGCATGCGCGAGAGCGCCGGCCTTTCCGATCCTTCCAACCGCGACTATCGCGTCACCGATCTGCAAATCATCGCCGCGATGGCGGCGGCGAGCGCGATGAACGCGGTGACCGTGTTCTCGCTCTACGTCTCCTCGACCGCGGTGACGCCGCTCTACAGCCGTCCCTGGCTGCTGTGGCTGCTCAATCCGCTGCTGCTGTACTGGTTCGGCCGCGCCCTGATGATGGCGCATCGCCGCGAGATGCCCGATGACCCGATTCTGTACGCCTTCCGCGACGGCCCCAGCCGCATTGCGGTTGCGGCGATGATCTGCATCATGCTGGCGGCGATCTGAGCGAAGCCCGTGCTTGCGCGGCCCGCCGGCAATGGCTACATCGCGGGCAATCTGAATTCGCTATTTGCCGACGCACCGATTAGACCCGAGGTTTTGAAACGCCATGACCGTACGCCTGCATCGCGGCGACCTGCCCGACCTGTCCCGCTACACCGGAGCGGTGGCGATCGACACCGAGACCATGGGGCTGAACCCGCACCGCGACCGGCTCTGCGTGGTGCAGCTCTCGCCCGGCGACGGCAGCGCCGACGTGGTGCAGATCCCCAAGAGACACACCGACGCGCCGAACCTCAAGGCGCTGCTGGCCAATCCCGCCATCACCAAGATCTTCCACTTCGCGCGGTTCGACGTCGCGGTGCTGTACCAGACCTTCGGCGTCATGACCGGCCCGATTTATTGCACCAAGATTGCCTCGCGCCTGACCCGCACCTACACCGATCGCCACGGCTTGAAAGACCTCGTGCGCGAGGTGCTCAATGTCGATCTCTCCAAGCAGCAGCAATCCAGCGACTGGGGTTCCGACAGCCTGACCGAGCCGCAGCTCGCCTATGCCGCCTCGGACGTGCTGCACCTGCATGCCTTGCGCGAACGGCTCGACGCCATGCTGGTGCGGGAGGGCCGCACCGCGCTGGCCAAAGCCTGTTTCGACTTCCTGCCGACCCGCGCCCTGCTCGACCTCCAGGGCTGGGCGGAGGAGGACATTTTCGCGCATTCCTGAGCCCTCGCCCGCCGGTTAGACTTCGGGCTGCGCCCCGTTTCGGACACTTTCATGCGGCCTGTCCAAGCCTGATATGTACAAGGCTGCATATTGCGGCGGTCACGGGTACAATGGAGCGGCCTGCAACCCGGCCTGGCGAGCGGCACCTCAGGAGCTCAGGTGAATTCGGCCCACAATCCCACCTACGACGCCGCGCTTGCGGCGAAGTTTGCCAGCGCGGCGCGCCACAGCCGTCTGGTGCGGATTCTGCGCCTCGCGGTGCCGGCTGCAGTGCTGTTGTCGATGGCCGCGATCGTCGGCGTCTCGGTCTTCAATCCGTTCCGCATGCTGATGCCGAAGCTGCCGCTCGATTCCGGAAACCTGGTGGTGTCGGGCACCAAGATCACGATGGAATCGCCGCATCTGGCGGGCTACACGCCGGACCAGCGGCCCTACGAGCTCTGGGCCAAGACTGCGACACAGGACATCACCGATCCCGATCATGTCGATCTCTCCGACCTGCGCGCGAAAGTGCTGATGGAGGATCAATCCACCCTGTTCCTCGATGCCCGCACCGGCCGCTTCGACAACAAGCAGCAGCAGCTCGATCTGCACAAGGACATCTTCCTGCGCACCTCAACCGGCTACGAGGCCCGGCTGAACTCGGCCTTCGTGGACATGGGCAAGGGCACGGTCTCCTCGGACGAGCGCGTCGACGTCAAGCTGACCAACGGCACGCTGACCGCGGACCGCTTACGCATTACGGAAGGCGGCGACGTCATCCGCTTCGAGGGCAATGTGGTGATGCATCTGGACAAGCTGGATGACCCCGCCGCCGCTCAGCCTGCGCCGGCCGAGCCCGCGCCGGCGGCGCCGCCGGCCAAGTCAAAGAACAAATCTGCCAATTCAAAGTGATTTCATGATCAGGTCTTTTCCGCGCAACGACAACAAGCGCAGCGCCATCTTCAGTGCAGCTGCGCTCGCCGCCATTGTCGTGCTTGCTGCAACCGGCACCGCTTTTGCGCAGAGCACGATGCAGGGCGTGCCGAACGCGATGCAGGGTTTTTCGCAGAACCGTGATCAGCCGATTCAGATCGAGGCCGCCTCGCTCGAGATGCGCGACAAGAAGAAGGAGGCGACCTTCGCCGGCAATGTGAAGGTCGTCCAGGGCGACACCACCATGACCTCGAAAACCCTGGTGGTGTTCTACGAGTCGGGCGGCGACAAGCCCGCCACGCCGCAGCCTGCGGCCAAGGCGGCCAAGGGCGCGCCGATGCAGTCGGCGCAGCCGGGCCCCGGCGGCAGTTCCTCGATCAAACGGCTGGAGGCGCGCGGCAATGTCGTGGTCACCCAGAAGGACCAGGTGGTGACCGGCGAGACCGCCGTGTTCGACACCAGGACCAATCTCATCACCATGCTGGGCGGCGGCGGCCAGGTCGTCCTGACGCAGTGCAAGAACGTGCTGCGCGGCGACCGTTTGATGGTCGACATGACGACGGGCGTGTCGCGGGTGGAATCCGACAACGGCCGGGTTCAGGCCCTGCTGCCCCAGGGCGGCGGCAATGATTGCGGTTCGGGCAAGCCCGGCGGGGCGCCGCCTTTGCAATTGCCCGGCGCAACTAAACCGAAATGAATTCAACAGCTTGGTTCGGATGCGGCCGAACCGAGGTTGAAGCTTGGCCGGCGAGACTGTATCTAGCGCGCAGGGCTTTCGTAGCGGGGTCCGCCGCTTTTCGGGCGTGTTTCACTGGGCATGAGACATCCCTTCACTCATGCTGCACCGGCTAGTCGAACGACCGGTGCGGCAGATCGCGCGAATTCGCGCAGGATCGTCGCGAAAGGCTAGAGGGCGGGGATGGTCGATCTCTTCAGCATGTTCCGTCGGCGCCCCGCCAAGCGCGGCCGGCCAGGATTTGCGCGTCAGGACATCACCGCGCTCGGTGACGGCGTCGGCGGGCTCGTGACCAGCCCGATCCGGGACGCGCCGATGGCCCGCGACCAGGCGATCCATGCGCCCGATCAGTTCCCGGGCGACTATCAAGGCGACTATCAAGCCGAGGCGCCGCGCCAGCCGGCAGTTCACCCCGTCAGGGCCGCCGCCAAGCCGAACGGCGGGG
>NZ_AJQF01000471.1:0-11813 GCF_000261705.1 Bradyrhizobium genomosp. III
CTGTGCATAGCGTGGAAAAGGCCTTCGGCAGCCGCCAGGTGGTGCGCGGCGTCAGCATCTATGTGCGCCGCGGCGAGGCGGTCGGCCTGCTCGGTCCGAACGGCGCCGGCAAGACCACCGTGTTCTACATGATCACCGGCCTGATCAAGGCCGATCGCGGTGCCATCGAGCTCGACGGCCACGACGTCACCAAGCTCCCGATGTATCAGCGCGCGCGGCTCGGCATCGGCTATCTGCCGCAGGAAGCCTCGATCTTCCGCGGCCTCACCGTCGAGCAGAACATCCGCGCCGTGCTCGAAGTGGTGGAGCCCTCGCGCAAGAAGCGCGAGCAGCAGCTCGATTCCCTGCTCGACGAATTCAACATCACGCGGCTGCGCAAATCGCCGTCGATCGCGCTGTCCGGCGGCGAGCGGCGCCGCGTCGAGATCGCGCGTGCGCTGGCGACGCGGCCGAACTACATGCTGCTCGACGAGCCCTTCGCCGGCATCGACCCGATCGCGGTCGGCGACATCCAGGACCTCGTCCGCCATCTCACCAATCGCGGCATCGGCGTGCTCATCACCGACCACAATGTCCGTGAGACGCTCGGCCTCACCGATCGCGCCTACATCGTCTATGCCGGTGAAATCTTGACCGAGGGGAGCCCGGATGAGATCGTCGCCGATCCGGACGTGCGCCGCCTTTACCTTGGCGAGGAATTCCGCCTCTAGCCCGTTTTTGGGTTTCGTCAAGACGTGTACATCGGGCCCGGACTAGGATAAGCAAAAATCGGACCAATTTTTGGGAACGGTTCTTGCTTCATGGCGCTCACGCAGAGATTAGAGTTCCGGCAATCGCAGTCGCTGGTCATGACGCCGCAGTTGATGCAGGCGATCAAGCTGCTGCAATTGTCCAATCTCGATCTCACGACCTTCGTGGAAGAGGAGCTCGAGCGTAACCCCCTGCTGGAACGGGCCAATGACGAGGCCCCCGCGGGCGAGGCCCCGGCCGAGGCCGGCCAGTACAGCGATGGCGAGGAGTCCGGCGGCCAGGGTGACGGTCAGGGCGACGATGGCTTTGGCGGCAGCGGCGAGGCCTTCGAGCCCGGCCAGGAAGAATGGATGAGCAAGGATCTCGGCACCCGCGCCGAGATCGAGCAGACCCTGGATACGGGCCTGGACAACGTCTTCTCCGAGGAGCCGGCCGAGGCCGCAGCGCGCAACGCCCAGGATGCAGCGCCGACCACCTATACGGAATGGGGCGGCGGTGCCTCCGGCGACGAGGACTACAATCTCGAAGCCTTCGTCGCCGCGGAAACCACACTCGGCGACCATCTGGCCGAGCAGCTCTCGGTGGCCTTCACCGCACCTGCCCAGCGCATGATCGGCCAGTATTTGATCGACCTCGTCGACGAGGCCGGCTATCTGCCGGGCGATCTCGGCCAGGCCGCCGAGCGCCTTGGCGCGACGCAAGCCGACGTCGAGGGCGTTCTTGCCGTGCTGCAAAAATTCGATCCGCCCGGGGTCTGTGCGCGCAATTTGAGCGAATGCCTGGCGATCCAGCTCCGCGAACTCGACCGCTACGACCCCGCGATGCAGGCCCTGGTCGAGCATCTCGATCTCCTGGCCAAGCGCGACATCGTGGCCCTGCGCAAGATCTGCGGCGTCGACGACGAGGACATCGCCGACATGATCGGCGAGATCCGCCGCCTCAATCCCAAGCCCGGCATGAAGTTCGGCTCGGCGCGTCTGCAGACCATGGTGCCCGACGTCTATGTCCGCCCGGGTCCCGACGGCGGCTGGCATGTCGAGCTCAACAGCGACACCTTGCCGCGCGTGCTGGTCAACCAGACCTACTATTCCGAGCTGTCGAAGAAGATCGGCAAGGACGGCGACAAGTCCTATTTCACCGACGCGCTCCAGAACGCGACCTGGCTGGTGCGCGCGCTCGACCAGCGCGCCCGCACCATCCTGAAAGTTGCAACCGAGATCGTGCGCCAGCAGGACGGCTTCTTCACCCATGGCGTCGCGCATTTGCGGCCGCTGAATCTAAAGGCCGTCGCCGACGCCATCCAGATGCATGAATCCACGGTGTCGCGCGTCACCGCCAACAAGTACATGGCGACAAATCGCGGCACATTTGAGCTGAAATATTTCTTCACCGCCTCGATCGCCTCGGCCGACGGCGGCGAGGCGCACTCCGCCGAAGCCGTGCGCCACCACATCAAGCAGCTGATCGATTCGGAGGAGCCCGCGGCGATCCTGTCGGACGACACCATCGTGGAACGCTTGCGCGCCTCGGGCATTGATATTGCCCGCCGCACGGTCGCGAAGTACCGCGAAGCCATGCGCATTCCTTCCTCGGTGCAACGTCGCCGCGACAAGCAGAGCGCTCTTGGTAACGTCCTCTCTACCGCCTTGTCCGATCGTTCCCGCAACACCGAACCGGCCTGATTGCGCTGGCGCGAAATCGCGCTACTCTCGACCTCCCGTCGAGACGGATCCAAGCACGCGCATGATCCGGAAAAGTGTCCAGCGGTTTTGCTTCCCGACAAGCGCCAAAGGCGTTTGCGGCGAGATCATGCGCAGGCAATATTCCAGAGGTGCGATGACGTGGCATCGCACCGCGAGCACGTGAACCAAGCGAGGCATCACATGACTCTCAGAATCTCGGGAAAGAGCATCAGCGTCGGCGAGGCCCTGCGCGGCCGCGTTTCCGACCGCACCGACGAGGTGCTGCGCAAATATTTCGACGGCAATTATTCCGGCCACATCACGCTCAGCAAGGACGGCTTCGGCTTCCGCACCGATTGCGCCCTGCACCTGGATTCCGGAATCACGCTGGAGGCCGATTCGAACGCGCCGGATGCCTATGCCAGCGCCGATCAGGCGCTGCTGATGATCGAGAAGCGGCTGCGCCGCTACAAGAACCGGCTCAAGGACCGCTCCGCCCGCAAGGCCCATGTCGCCTCCGAAGCGATGGCTGCGCTCGATGCCACCAGCTACGTGCTCGAGGCCCCGGAGGGCGAGGACGAGGTCACCGGCTACAGCCCCGTCATCATCGCCGAGGCCACCACCTCGCTGAAGCCGCTGTCGGTCAGTGAGGCCGTCATGGAACTCGACCTGAGCGGGGCTCCCTGCCTGGTCTTTCAGCATGGCTCCAGCGGCCGGGTGAACATCATTTACCGCCGGGCCGACGGCAATGTGGGCTGGATCGACCCGCCCGGAGCCAAAACGGATGCCGGCGCGGATGGCAAGGGGAACAGCAGGGCCGGGGGATAGGCAAGAAACCCGGCCCCGTATTATCCGCAGGCCTTAACAATGACCGGGGCAAAGCCGCACGCGGGAGTTGGCACCGGGATTGCGTTGGAGTAGAAGCGCCCCACATCAGGACTTAACGGGATTTGGGCTAAGTCCTCCTCCTGCTTGACCTTCTTGACGCCGGCCCGGCGTGGTTTCTCTCCAAGCCGGCCAATTCGGAACCTGACGGTTTAATTCACCTCGGAAACCCTCCATGCCGATTACCGATCTGGTCGCACCCGAGGCGATTCTCCCGGCATTGAAGGTCAACAGCAAGAAGCAGGCCCTGCAGGAGCTCGCGGCCAGGGCCGCCGAGCTGACCGGGCAGAACGAACGCTCCGTGTTCGAGGTGCTGCTGCAGCGGGAGAAGCTCGGCACCACCGCGGTCGGCTATGGCGTTGCCATTCCGCACGGCAAGCTGCCCAAGCTCGAAAAGATTTTTGGCCTGTTCGCACGCCTCGACCGCCCGATCGATTTCGAGGCGATGGACGGCCAGCCGGTCGATCTCGTCTTCCTGCTGCTCGCCCCCGAAGGCGCCGGCGCCGATCATCTCAAGGCGCTCGCCCGCATCGCCCGCCTGCTGCGCGACCAGGACATCGCCAAGAAGCTGCGCGCTTCGCGCGATGCCCAGGCGATCTATTCCGTGCTGGCGCTGCCGCCGGCAACGGCGGCCTGACGTCGCTTTCCCCTGCTCTGTGTGGCCTTCCAGATCGCACGGCGTTGGCAGCGTCGTGGCATGCGCACCGTTGGATAGCCAAGGTAGACGGTATCAAAATCTTCCCGTTTGAGACGCACGGCACATCGGGCGGCGTCAAGGTCCGCTAAGAGTCGCTCGAGACCAATGGGACTGAGCAGACGTGATACGGAATGGAAGCGCGCCGTTGCGTCGTGGCGCGGCGGCGGGAGAACGGCCCGATGCGAGCAGCGGCTTGCGCCTGGCGCTGCTCGCCACTGTGGCAAGCTGTGCATCCTGGCTGGCCCAACCGGGATCGGCGTTGGCCGGGCCTGCCAGCTGCACGACGGTCGGAGGCGCGGCCACCTGCAGCGGCGATCAATCGGCTGGAATCGGTGCCGCCGATTTCGATCAGGCCGCGGTCGGCACGCTCAACGTCAATGCGCTGACGACCGACATCGCGCCGGCTTCAGGCGTCGCCGCCATTTCCTACCATCGCGGCGGTGGCAGCATTACGATCAACAGGGATCTCTCGCTGCGGACGATCAGGGCGACAGGCATCACCGACGCAGTCTCCGCCTCGACCGACGGCGACGTGACGATCAATCACGCAGGCAACATCAGCTCGGCCGGCGGCGCCGGTATCTACGTCACCACGACCGGCGGTTTCTTCGGTACCACCGACATAAGGATCACCAGTAGCGGCACGATCGACGCGTATAGCGACGGCATTCACGCGCGATACCAAGGGCCTGGAGGAAGCAACGGCAACATCGTTGTCGCGCACACGGGTGACATCACGTCCAGGACGACCTACGGGGTGTTCGCCGAAACACGCGCTGCCACGGTAAGTGTCAACGCCGCTGCCAGCGGAATTCTGGCCGCCGCCGACTTCGGAGTCACCGTCAGCAGCACGGGAAACATCACAGGTGCCGTTGGGATCGCTGCATATTCCGTCTTCGGCGACATCGTTGTCTCGCAACGCGGCGACATGGCCGTGACACTCGACGGAATCTACATCGACAACTCGAGTGCCTCCGCGACGGTCGTGAATAACGGCAACATCTCGGCTGGACGCAACGCACTGTTCATAGCGGCGGGGGACAGCATCAGCGTCACCAGCCGCGGCGACCTCACTGGCCGCGATACGGGCATCGCCGCGACCGGAATGGGTGTCGGGGTAAACAGCGTCGGCAACATCGCCGCGAGCCACGGCTCCGGCATGTACATCGTCGGGCAAGCTGCAGTCGGGGTCACCAGCCGGGGAAACATCAGCGCGACCGACTATGGCATCTTCGCGCTCATGTCGAACGTGCCCGGATACTTCGCGACGGTGGATAGCACCGGCGACATTGTCTCCACCGCAGGCGAAGGAATTCGCGTTCAATCGCACGGCGGCTTCGCCTCCCTCATCAGCCGCGGGACTGTCAGCGCATTTGCCGATGGCATTCACGCCTCTGCGCCCGGCGATGTCACGGTGACCAGCATCGGCACTGTCTCGTCGGCCTCAGGCAACGCCATCAACGCGAGCGGGGGCGGTAATCTCGAGGTCACGGTCAGCGGAGGCGTCTTGTCCGGCGCGCTGACGGGCATCCGGCTGGACGGCGGCGCAACCAACACCGTCACCATCGGCGCGACGGCGAAGGTCGCCGGCGGGCTCAATACCGTGCTGGCAACCACCGGCAACGACACCGTGAACAATTCCGGCATCGTCATCGGCAATGTCGCGCTCGGCGGCGGCAGCAATGCCTTCAACAATCTCGCCGGCAGCGTGTTTGACAGCGGTGCGACGGTGGACCTTGGCGCCGGCAATCTGCTGAGCAACGCCGGCATGTTGGCGCCGCTTGGCGTCGGCACGGTCGGCACCACGATGCTGACCGGCGATTTCGCCCAGGGCGCGAACGGTACGTTCGTCGTGGATGTGGACGTTGCCGGTCACGTTGCCGACCGGCTCGACGTCACGGGCACGGCGAGCCTCGGCGGCAAGGTGGTCGTGGATCCGACCGCGCGCCTTGCGACGACGACGACCTACACGATCGCGAGCGCGGGCAATTTGAACGGCAGTTTCACGGGTGTGGATTTCCTGACCGCAAACAGCTTCGCGCGCAATGCGCGGCTGAGCTACGCCGGCAACGACGTGCTGCTGACGCTCGATCCCGGGCTGCTGTCGTATACGCTGCCCGCCAATGCTAGCGTCAATGTGCGGAACGTGGCGGCGGGGATCGACGCTCCGCTGATATCAGGCGCGGCGCTGCCGGGGGGCTTCAACCCGCTGTTTGCGTTGGCCGGCACGCCCTTGATGGGCGCCCTGACGCAAGCCTCGGGCGAGACTGCGACCGGCGCGCAGCAGACGACCTTCAACGCCATGAACCAGTTCATGGGCACGCTGACCGATCCCTTCCTAGCCGGGCGCAGCAATCCTCCGCCGGCGGCTGGCGCGACGGGATACGCAGCCGACGATGGTGACGTGCTGGCTTATGCCGGCGGCCGCAAGCTTAACCGCGACCGGCGCGACGCCTACGCCGCGATCTCTCGCAAAGCGCCGCCTGCGCAGACCTTCGAGTCCCGCTGGAGCGTGTGGGCTGCGGGCTTCGGTGGCTCGCAGACCACCGACGGGAACGCGGCGCTCGGCTCCGGCACCGCCACCAGCCGGATCGCCGGCGCGGTCGCCGGTGCGGATTATTGGCTCTCGCCAAATACCGTGGCCGGCTTTGCGCTCGCCGGCGGCGGCACCAGCTTCTCGGTGACGAATGGCGGCACCGGCCGCTCCGACCTGTTCCAGGCCGGCGCCTTCGTGCGGCACAATGCCGGCGCCGCCTATGTCACGGGCGCTCTGGCCTATGGCTGGCAGGACGTCACCACCGATCGCACCGTCACCATCGCCGGTGCGGATCATCTCCAGGCCCGTTTCAAGGCCAACGCCTATTCCGCTCGGATCGAAGGCGGCTATCGCTTCGTGGCGCCGTGGATCGGCGGTGTCGGCATCTCGCCCTATGCGGCGGCCCAGTTCACGAGGTTCGACCTGCCGGCCTATACCGAGCGGGCGGTCACCGGCAATGACACGTTCGCTCTCAGCTACGCTTCGGACGCCGCCACCGCCGGCCGCAGCGAATTCGGCCTGCGCAGCGACAAGTCCTTCGCCATGGCCGACGGCATCGCCACGCTGCGCGGCCGCCTCGCCTGGGCACACAATTTCAATCCCGACCGTTCGATCGGCGCGACCTTCCAGGCGCTGCCCGGCTCGAGCTTCGTGGTCAACGGCGCAGCACAAGCCGCCGACGCCGCGCTCGTCACCGCCTCGGCGGAGAAGACATGGCTGAACGGCTGGTCCGCGGCAGCGACATTCGAGGGCGAGTTCTCGAGCGTCACGCGCAGCTATGCCGGAAAGGGCGTCGTGCGATATGGGTGGTGAAGCCTGCGCCGGGCAGGCCGGGGTGGTCAGCTCATGACCAGCCTGCGCACCGCGTCAGATTCCGAGGGACACGAAAGCGCAATCTGGAAGGCGCCCAGCCCTGGCGTCGAGAAGCTTGCCAGAACCGTGATCCGCGGCTCGATCACCGTCAACGTGGTCGCCTCGATGGGCGTCTTCCACCCTGCGCTGCTGCCTGCAGAGTGGAGCTATCTGCAACAGGCTCTCGCGCTCCTGATGTGGGTCATCCTGATCTACGCCAGTGCCTTCGTGCGTCCTTGCCTGCGCGTGCAGCCCAATCCTGACCTCATCGCGCTGGTGGCATTCTACGCCCTTGCCGCCATGTCGGTTCTCTGGACCAGCCTCGCCGCTGCAGCGATCATGAAGAGTGCGGCTCTCGTGATAACGACTTTCGGCGCGTACTGCCTCATTATCCGTATCGACGTGGACGAGATCGTCGGATCGACGGCACTCGGGTTCTTCATTCTGGTCGCCGCCTCGGCCTTGTGTGCCATCTTCGTGCCCGAGATCGGCGTCGACCAGAGCTGGATGCACAATGGCCAGTGGCAAGGAATCTACGAATCGAAGCAGACGCTCGGCTTCATCAGTGCATATCTGATGTTCTTTGCCTGCTATCAGAAGATGACGCGGCAGGGATGGATCGCTTTTCTCGCAACGTTTCTCCTGGCATCGACCTGCGTCATCGCCTCGGAATCCCGTGGTGCCGGCGCCGTCGCCGTCGCCGCGTGTGGACTGCTGGTGACCTCGATGTGGTCGATCCGCTGCATGAGAATCTATGCGGTGCTGCCATTCATCATGTGCATCCTGGCCGCCCTGCTGTTCCTGTATTTCTATCTGACGGGGTACGATTCCTTTCATCTCGGCGGTGAATCGACCGTCGACTTGACCGAGCGGACTTTCATTTGGCAGTACGCCATCGGCCATTTCAACGACGCGCCCCTGCTGGGCTTTGGCATCAACGGATTCTGGACGCGCCCTTCGATTTACGACTATTTCAACCAGAACCATGGCTGGGTGCTCGATAATTATCATAGCGGTTACATCGCGGTGCTGATCGAAACGGGGTTTCTGGGATATTTGCTGTTCGTCGCGAGCGTCTATCTGTTTTCGGAAAAGGTCCTGTACTTGATCGCCACCCGGTCGATCGATCGCTCCCATTGCGCTCTCATCATCGGATTTGTCGTCCTGAGCTTTCAATCGAACTTCACGGAGACGATGTTCCTCCGCTCGACGATGTTCACGTCGGTGCTTCTCGTCGCGTTCTTGTTCGCGGTGTGCAGGCCGGTGCCGCAGCAATCCCTGCTGCCATGATGGAGAAAGCAGCATGAATGCCATCTGCGCCCGCTGGTCGGTGACCTTCGGTCTCACCTTGGCGATAGCCATGCTCGCGATCTGCTCTCGGGCCGACGCAGCCAAACAGGGCACCGCGCGCGCCCCAGGAGAGTTGGGGCGCGGCATCAACATCCTCGGCTACGACGGCATCTGGGAGGGAGGCCGGAACGCGCCATTTCGTCTGGACAACCTCACGGCCATCCGAAAGGCCGGGTTCTCGCACGTTCGGATCAATTTCTTCGGCTTCAAGTTCATGGGCGAAGGGAATCTGCTGGATGAAATCGTCTTGAGGCGGCTTGATGCCGTGATCGAGGAGGTGCTCGCCCGGAAGCTCATCCCCATTCTCGACGAGCACGATACGGATACCTGCCAGCGCGACGTGTCCGCATGCGCCGAGAAGCTGAAGGCATTCTGGACGCAAATCGCCGAGCGCTATGCCGGAAAATATCCGAAGCTTGTCTTCGAGGTCCTCAATGAGCCCGGCGGGCAGATGACGTCGGCCAGTTGGAACGCCCTTCTGAACGAGTGTCTCGGCATCATCCGCACCAGCAACCCAGGGCGGACGGTCATTGCTGCCGTTCTCAACGTCGATGACATGCCGGTCGAGGAGCTGGCCCTGCCATCAGGTGACAGAAACCTCATCGTCACGTTTCACTATTACGCGCCGATACGCTTCACGCATCAGGGTGCACCGTGGTCCCCAACGTTTTCGCGGCTCGGGCCACTCAATTGGGGCACCCCGGAGGATGAACGGAAGGCCCTCGCCGACTTCGAAAAGATTCGTAGCTGGTCCGAAAAAGAAAAGCGCCCGATCTATCTCGGCGAGTTCGGCGTGTACGAGCGCGCTCCGACGGATGCCCGGACGCGATATCTGTCGTTCGTGGCGCGAAGTGCGGATCGGCTTGGTTGGGCATGGGCCTATTGGCAGTTTGACCATGATTTCGCGGCCTTCGACAGCGCGCGTCAAACCTGGAAGCCGGACGTCCTGCCGGCGCTGATCCCGGCGGTGCGTTGAAGCGCGTGTTCGGGATTCGAGAGTTGAGCCCGCTGCGGCCTCACCGTCATTGCTTCGTCGCACCAGCGCAAAATTGCTTTGCAATTTGTCGCGGGCTCCTCGCAATGACAATGTGGGAGCGTCATCGTGTCAAAATGAAAACGGGCACGCCTTCGCAAGAAGGCATGCCCGCTGGAAACTCTATTCGTGCGACGTGCGCTCAGTGCACGCTGACGGCTTGCAGCTCGTTGCTCCAGGCATTGGCGATCGCAGCTTCCCGGCTGTCGGTCAGCATGATCGGCGTGCCGTCGGCGGCGTGGAGCGCAAAGAGCTTGAGGCCCGGCGCGATTTTCGGCGCCTCGGGAAACAGGCCCGGCACATCCTCGGAGCGGATCTGCTTCACATAGGCGATATGGCCTTCGCCAAGGGTTGCCAGCGTCTCGGGCGAGACATTCTTGGCTTCGTATTCGAACGCAACGTGACCTTCACTCATGGTCTCGACTCCTCTGGAACACTAAGCGGTCGAGTCCGCTACTCGTTCCATTATTCGTGCTCATTGATAGCGATTGTCTTAACGATCCTCTCCGGTTCAGGCCGGGCCAGATCGATCGACAACAACCCGTTCTTCAGATCCGCACCCAGCACCAGCATCCCCTCCGCCAGCACGAAGGTGCGCTGGAAGTGGCGCGCGGCGATGCCGCGATGGATGTATTGCCGGGTCTTGTCGTCCTGCTGCCGCCCGCGGATCACGAGCTGGTTTTCCTCAATGGTTACATCGAGTTGGTCGCGCGTGAATCCGGCGACCGCCAGCGTGATACGTAAGCGCTCGGGCTGGCCGTCCGCGCCGCCACACCTCTCGATATTGTAGGGAGGATAGCCGTCGGCACCTTTGACGACGCGATCGAGCACGCGCTCAATCTCGTCGAAGCCCAGAAGGAACGGACTGGATAACGTGGGAACACGAGACATAGTTTACAAAGTCCTCGCAGAAGCGACTTTGGTGCATCAGGGCCCTGAGAGGCGCCCCTTGATCAGCAATATGGGCATGTTCCCGTGTTGGTTCAAGCAGGTAGCCGGGAAGCTGTGGATTGGCCATTTCCTGTCGTCATGCCCGGGACAAGCCCGCGCATGACGACATCAGGCGGGCCATTTATCTCAACAAAAACAGACCCCCTTGTACTGTGCATGGGGTTGTTTTCGCGTTTTGTGTTGTCCGGCCTTTCGGAACCGATCAGGCCTCCAGCCGCGTCCGCCCGTCGCCGCTGAACAAATGCAGCTTCGCCCGCAGCGCCGCGACGCGGATTTTCGCGCCGATGGCGGGAGCCTCGGTTCCGGGAATGCGGACGATGATCTCGCCGGGCGGCAGCTCGCCCGGCGTGGCGGCGACACGCTGCTCTTCCTGCTCGCGCGAGCCGTAGACGAAGGTTTCGGCGCCGACGCGCTCGATCGCCTCCACCGTCAGCGGCAAAGCGACGCCGCCGCCCGGGGTCTGGTCGGTGATGACGAAGTCTTCCGGGCGGATGCCGAGAATGCCGGCGTCGGCCGCCGCGCTGCCCGCAAGCTGCGACCTGATCTCCTCCGGGCGCGTCGACATCAAATTCATCGGCGGCGCGCCGATGAAGGAGGCGACGAAGGTGGTTGCCGGCTTCTCGTAGATCGCAAGCGGATTGCCGACCTGCTCGACCTGGCCGCCGTTCATCACAACAAGGACGTCGGCGAGCGTCATGGCTTCGAGCTGGTCGTGGGTGACGTAGATCGACGTCGTGTTGAGCCGGCGCTGCAATTTGCGGATCTCGACGCGCATCGCGATGCGGAGTTTCGCATCGAGGTTCGACAGCGGCTCGTCGAACAGAAACACCTTCGGCTGGCGCACGATGGCGCGGCCCATGGCGACGCGCTGACGCTGGCCGCCGGAGAGCTGACGCGGCTTGCGCTCCAGCATCGGCGTGAGCTCGAGCACGCGTGCGGCTTCGTCGACGCGGGACTTGATCTCGGCTTCCTTCATCCCACGGTTGCGCAGGCCGTAGGCCATGTTGTTGTAGACGCTCATATGCGGATAGAGCGCGTAGTTCTGGAACACCATCGCGATGTCGCGATCGGCGGGGT
>NZ_AJQF01000472.1:0-25261 GCF_000261705.1 Bradyrhizobium genomosp. III
TATCGATCTCGCCGCCGGTGACGGTCTCGAGGCCCGCGACCATGCGCAGCAATGTCGACTTGCCGCAGCCGGAGGGGCCGACCAGCACGCAGAACTGTCCGTCGCCGACATCGACGTTGACGCCCTTGATGGCCTCGAAGCCGCCGAGATAGGTCTTGCGGACGTTGCGCAGGGTGACGTTAGCCATGAAAACTCACTTCTTACTTTTCCGTCTCGACGAGGCCGCGCACGAACAGTTTCTGCATGACGACGACGACGAACACCGGCGGCAGCATGGCCAGCATGGCGGTCGCCATCACGATCGGCCATTCGGTCAGCGCGTCGGTGGTGGTGATCATCTTGCGGATGCCGACCTGGATGGTCTGCATGTCGTCGCGGGTGGTGATGAGCAGCGGCCAGAGATATTGATTCCAGCCGAGGATGAACAGGATCACGAACAGCGCCGCCATGTTGGTGCGCGACAGCGGCAGCAGCGTATCCCAGAAGAAGCGCAAGGGACCCGCGCCGTCGATGCGCGAGGCCTCGAGCAATTCGTCCGGCACCGTCATGAAGAACTGTCGGAACAGCAGCGTTGCGGTGGCCGAGGCGATCAGCGGCAGCGCGAGGCCCGCATAGCTGTCGAGCATGTGCAGATCGGCGACGATCTTGTAGGTCGGATAGATGCGGACCTCGACCGGCAGCATCAGGGTGATGAAGATGATCCAGAAGATCGGCATCCGGAACGGAAAGCGGAAATACACGATCGCATAGGCCGAGATGATCGAGATCGCAATCTTGCCGACCGCGATCAGCAGCGCCATCACCAGCGAGTTCAGCATCATGTTGCCGACAGGCTCGCGGGTCGAGCCGCTCGTGCCGACGAAGATGGTTTGATAATAGGTCTCGAAGAAATGACCGCCCGGCAGCAGCGACATCTGCCCGTTCGCGATCAGCGCATTGTCCTGGGTCGAGGCGACGAACGCGATGTAGACCGGGAAGGCGACGATCGCGATTCCGATCCAGAGAATGATGTGCGCGACGTAGCGCCGAAAGCCCTCTTCCTCGACCATCAGTAGGTCACCTTGCGTTCGACGAAGCGGAACTGGATTCCCGTCAGCACGATGACCATCACCATCAGGATCACCGATTGCGCGGCGGAGCTGCCGAGATTGCCGCCGAGCAGGCCGTCGGAATAGACCTTGTAGACCAGCGTCTCGGTCGACTTGCCGGGACCGCCGCGGGTCATGGTGTCGATGATGCCGAACGTGTCGAAGAAGGCGTAGACGATGTTGACGACCAGCAGGAAGAAGATGGTCGGCGACAGCAGCGGGAAGGTCACGGTCCAGAACCGGCGCATCGGACGGGCACCGTCGATCGCGGCGGCTTCGAGCACGCTTCGCGGGATGCTCTGCAGACCGGCGAGGAAGAACAGGAAATTATAGGAGATCTGCTTCCAGGCGGCGGCGAGGATGATCAGGGTTGCCGCCTGGTCACCGTCGAGCAGCGGATTCCAGTCGACCCCGATCGCGCGCAAATAGCGCGCGATGATGCCCAGCGAGGGATGCAGCATGAAGATCCAGAGCACGCCGACGACCGGCGGCGCCACCGCATAGGGCCAGATCAAGAGGGTGCGGTACAGCATCGAGCCGCGCAGGGGCTTGTCCGCCATGACGGCGAGCAGCAGCGCAAAGGACAACGACGAGACCGCGATGGCGAAAGAGAAGAAGAAGGTGCGGAGGATCGCCTCGAAATAGGCGGGCTCCCTGAACAGGTCGAGATAGTTCTCGAACCAGACGAAGCTCGTCGACAGACCGAAGGCGTCCTGGAGCAGGAAGGACTGGATCACCGCCTGCAGGGCCGGCCAGTAGAAGAATAGCAGGACGATCGCGAGCTGCGGGGCAACCAGCGCGTAAGGCAATAGCCTGGATTGGAAAATGGCTTGCTTCTGCATGGTGTCCGCCGAAAGCGGCAGGCCGGGGGACCGGCCTGCCGCTCATCGCCTCACTTGACGGCGGTCTTTTCGAACTGCCGCAGCATCGTGTTGCCGCGCTCGACGGCGGCATCCAGCGCCTGCTTGGCGGTCTTCTTGCCGGCCAGCGCCTGCTCGATCTCTTCCGACCAGACGTCACGCAGCTGAACCATGTTGCCGAGGCGCAGACCGCGCGAGTTCTCGGTCGGCTCCTTGTTGGTCAGCTCCAGCAGCGGGGTCTCGAGATAGGGCTGGTCCTTGTAGAAGCCCTCGGCCTTGGCTTTCTCATAGGCCGCCTTGGTGATCGGCAGATAGCCCGAGGCCTTGTGGATGTAGACCTGGCGATCGGTGTCGGAGAGGAAGGTCAGGAATTTTGCGACGCCCTTGTATTCGTCGGCCGGCTTGCCGCCCATGACCCAGAGCGAAGCGCCGCCGATGATCGAGTTCTGCGGCGCGCCCTTTGCCTCCGGATAATACGGCATCGGCACCGCGGTGAAGTTGAACTTGGCCTGGGCCTTGACGTTGCCGAAGAAGGCCGACGAGGTCAGGTAGATCGGGCATTCGCCCGAGGTGAAGCGGCCTTCGCCGGTGTTGGTACGGCCGGCATAGTCGTAGACCTTGGTCTTCTGGAGCTCGACCAGGTTTTCGAGATGCTTGACCTGGAGCGGCCCGTTGAACTCGAGCTTGGTGTCGAAGCCGTCGAGGCCGTTGGCCTTGCTGGCGAGCGGGACGTTGTGCCAGGCGGAGAGCTGCTCGAGATTGACCCAGGTGACCCAGGAGCCGGAGAAGCCGCAGGTGTCATGACCGGCAGCCTTCAGCTTCTTGGCGGCCTCGAACGTCTCGGGCCAGGTCTTCGGGATCGCGACATTGGCCTTCTTCAGCTCGTCGAGATTGACCCACATCACGGTGGACGACGAGTTGAAGGGGAACGACAGCATCTCGCCCTTCGAGGTCGAGTAGTAGCCGGTGATGGCGGGCAGGTAGATCTTGGGATCGAACTTCTCGCCGGCCTCGGCCATCAGCTTGTAGACGGGCTTCACCGCGCCGGTCGCAGCCATCATGGTGGCGGTGCCGACCTCGAACACCTGCATGATGTGCGGCGCGTTGCCGGCACGAAACGCCGCGATGCCCGCGTTCATGGTGTCGGCGTAATTGCCCTTGTAGGTCGGAACGACCTTGAAGTCGCTCTGCGACGTGTTGAAGTCGTTGGCGAGCTTGACGATGACGTCGTTGTTGGCGCCGGTCATCGCGTGCCACCACTGGATTTCCGTCACGGCCAGCGCCGGCGACGCCGTCATGCCAACCGTGAGTGCAAATGCGGCAGCCACCCCAAAGTGTCGAAGAGCCATCAAGTAAACCTCCCTTGGCCGTCAAAAGAAGCGCTTGCGCTAGCAGCGCCATATGACGTTCACATGACTGTGTAAGCGGCCGAAACGAAAGCGGCAAGCGCTGGAAAAGGGAAGACGGCAAATAGGCGAAGACGGAGCGGCAGCCGCATTGGTTCGCGGTGCACTATCGTGCCCGCGCCGCACTGCGGCATCATTCGTCGGACGGAGGTGGTGGCCTCTACCGCTTGCGCTCGGGGCCGCAGACGGTGCCCTTCTCGACCATCGCGTCGATCTCGGCCTTGGAGTAGCCAAACTCGCCCAGCACCTCCTGGGAGTGCTGGCTGAATTTCGGCGGCAGCCGGCGCAGGCTCGGCTTGCTGCGGTCGAGCCGGATCGGCGAGGCGACGCCCTTGTACCAGTCCTTCTCGATAATATCGCCGCGCGCGATCGTGTGCGGGTTGGTCAACGCCTGGTCGATCTTCTGCACGGGCCCGGCGGGCAGGCCCGCGGCGAGCAGGCGATTGCACAGCGGCTCGGCCTCGTGCTGGCTGAACACGGCAGCAAGCTCGGCGCGCAGCGCCTCGCGATTGGCGATGCGGTCCTTGTTGCGGGCAAAGCGCGGATCGGTGCCGAGCTCGGGCTTGCCGATCTCCTTGGCGAGCTTGCGGAAGGTGCCGTCATTGCCGACACCGATGAAGATGTCGTCGGTCTTGGTCGGGAAGATCGCGTAAGGCACGAGGTTGGGATGCTCGTTGCCGGTGAGGCTCGGCGGCTTGCCATGCATGAAATAATTCGCGGTGTGCGGATGCATGATGGCAAGGCCGGTCTCGTACAGCGTCGTCTCCAGGAATTGGCCCTTGCCGGAACGCTGCCGCTCCGACAGCGCCATCAGGATGCCGATCGCCGCATAAAGTCCGGTGGTGATGTCGACCAAGGGCACGCCGATCCGCGTCGGTCCGCTCTCGGGCGAGCCGGTCGCGGCGATCATGCCGGTCATGGCCTGGATGATGGCGTCATAGCCGGGATTGCCGCCGCGCGGGCCGTCGGCGCCGAAGCCGCAGATCCGGCAATGCACGAGGCGCGGGAATTTCTTGCTGAGCACGTCGTTGCCGATGCCCCATTTCTCCAGCGTGCCCGGCTTGAAATTCTCGATCAGGACGTCGGCGGTCTCCAGCATCTTGAGCAGCACGATGCGGCCGCCCTCGGAGGCGAGGTCGAGGCCGATCGAGCGCTTGTTGCGGTTGATTCCGACGAAATAGGCCGCGTCCTCCTCGTGGAAGGGAGGGCCCCATTCGCGCACCTCGTCGCCCGCGGGCGGCTCGACCTTGATCACGTCGGCGCCGTGGTCGGCGAGGATCTGGGTGCAGTAGGGACCGCCGAGCACGCGCGTGAGATCGATGACGCGCAATCCGCTCATTGCGCCCAATGCGGCTTCAGAACTGGCGGCTTCAGAACTCATGCCTTCGCTTCCCCTGTGTCGATATTTGGCCACAGGCCTAGCGAGGTTCGCACAAGCCAGCAATGGCCTGTTGCGTAGGGGCGTATGCACTGCCGGCCGCATGCCGCGGCATGGCAAATCAGGATTGGCAGATCAGCGGAAGCGGCCGGCCCGAGGGGGATCCCGGGCCAGCCAATCCGCACTTTCGATCAGACGACCGTCAGGCGAACGTCGACATTGCCGCGCGTGGCATTGGAGTACGGGCACACCTGGTGCGCCTTCTCGACCAGCGCCTCGGCTTCCGCGCGGGCGAGGCCCGGCAGCGAGACGGCGAGATCGATGTCGAGACCGAAGCCGCCCTCGGAGCGCGGGCCGATGCCGACGGTCGAGGTCACGGAGGCATCGGCCGGAACCTTCGGCCCACCCTGCGACGAGACGAACTTCATCGCGCCGATGAAGCAGGCCGCATAGCCGGCCGCGAACAGCTGCTCGGGATTGTTGCCGGCGCCGCCGCCGCCCCCGAGCTCCTTCGGCGTGGTGAGCTTGACGTCGAGCGCGCCGTCGAGGGTTGCAGCATGGCCATCACGGCCGCCGGTGGCCTTGGCGCTGGCCTTGTAGAGGACGTTCACGGACATTGTCGTCTCCTCGGGTCTTCCGGTTGGGGTGTGCTCTGTATCGCAAACAATTAGATTGTGGGCAATTGAAATTAGCGCGGCTCACATTTAATTGTTCGCAATTGAATGTGCCGCCCGCCGGCCCCAGAATGGGAGGAAATCCCGTGAGATTCTCCATGCCCCGGAAGCTATCGACCCTCGATCCGCAACGCCTCGACAATCAGATCTGCTTCGCGGTCTACTCGGCCGCGCATGCCTTCAACCGCGTCTACAAGCCGCTGCTGGACCGGCTCGGCCTGACCTATCCGCAATATCTGGTGATGCTGGTGCTGTGGGAGCGCGACGACGTGCCGGTCAAGGACATCGGCGAGCGGCTGTTCCTGGATTCGGGCACGCTGACGCCGCTGCTCAAGCGGCTCGAGGCCGCCCATCTCGTGCGGCGCACCCGCTCGAGCGAGGACGAGCGTCAGGTCCTGATCGCGTTGACGGCGCAGGGGCATGCACTGAAGGAAAAGGCCCGCAGCGTGCCGCAGTCGATCCTGGCGGCCTCGGACTGCTCAGTGTCGGAACTGGTGTCGATGAAGGACGAGATCGTCGCGCTGCGGGATCGGCTGAACGCGGTGATCGGGGAGTAGGGGGTGTATCCCTTACGACAGCCGCTTCTTCGTGAAAGCGCGACCGGAGTGAGACTTCAGATACGCCTCGAACGCGAGCGCTTTATGCTTGTCGGGGAAGGCGCAGTACCAGATCAGCTTCCAGGGTTTGAACTTGGCGGTATGGCTGGATCTGCCGGCATTGTGCTCCGGAATCCGTCGCTTCAAATCCTCGGTAGCGCCAACGTATTCCTGCTCGGGAAATTCAATGCTGCGGAGGATGTAGACGTACCACATCGACGCTATCGCCCGGGTAGCCGTTAGGTGGGGGTCTCACCAGTCCGTCTTCGCCCTTTGGGCTACGCCGGACACCACGCTTCACCCTTCAAGCTCCGCGCGGCTGCGCCACGCGTAGCCCGAAGGGCGAAGCGTGGTGGAGCCAGGCGGGATCGAACCGCCGACCTCTTGCATGCCATGCAAGCGCTCTCCCAGCTGAGCTATGGCCCCTTAGTCCTTGTGGGGATCCTGGTGGATCACCCGTACCGGCGAGCCCTGGTGACTCGCGCGGTGCACCCTTTTTCACAGATCAGGGCTGATCTCAAGTCTCTTCATCACCTCCGACATCACCAATGATGTCGGTCACGTCCTCATCGCCCTCTTCTTCGTCGGCAATGAAGGTCGAATCATCGTCATCGTCGTCATCGAGGGTCTCATCGACCTCGATATCGTCCTCGGATTCGGGCACGGCGGCCTTGACCTTGCCGGTGTTCTCCTCGGCGTCGGCCTCCTCGAGCGAGACCTCCTCGACCTCTGCCGGCTCCGGCGTGGCGTCGGCCGTCGCTGCGTGCCGGGCTTCGGCGCCGCGGGGCATGCGCGCGGGCGCGACCGGGGCGATCGGCACGACTTCACCGGTATAGGGCGAGATCACCGGATTCTTGTTGAGGTCATAGAACTTCTTGCCCGTGGTTGGGCAAATACGTTTGGTTCCGAGTTCGGACTTGGCCACGGCAGGAATCCTGGGAATGTCTGAAAAGCGGTGTTTCACTTGGCTAGTTGGCGGCCCGCTGTCAATAGCGCATTACGGGAGAACGACATGCCCGTGACGAGGCGCTGACCATGTGGTACCTGCGCCCAGCGCCCTCGAGGGCGCATCCAAGGACACAATCGTGACCCATTCCGACCAAACGAGGCCGCTCCAGGCTCGCGCCAGCGGGCCGCTGACCGGGAAAGTACGGGTGCCTGGGGACAAGTCGATCTCCCACCGTGCCCTCATCCTGGGCGCGCTCGCGGTCGGCGAGACCAGGATTTCAGGTCTGCTGGAGGGCGAAGACGTCCTCAACACCGCCAAATCGATGCAGGCGCTGGGCGCCACCGTGGAGCGGACCGGCGATTTTGCCTGGAAAGTGCAGGGCGTCGGCGTCGCGGGCTTCGCCCAGCCCAAGGAAGCGCTGGATTTCGGGAACTCCGGCACCGGCTGCCGGCTGGTGATGGGCGCCGTCGCCGGCTGCCCGATCTCGGCGGTTTTCGACGGGGACGCCTCGTTGCGCAGCCGCCCCATGCGCCGGATCCTCGATCCCCTGGAAAAGATGGGCGCCAAGGTCATCTCCGGCAGTGAGGGCGGCCGCCTGCCCCTGACACTCCAGGGTGCCCGCGATCCGCTGCCGATCACCTACAAGACCCCGGTCGCCTCGGCCCAGATCAAATCGGCAGTGCTGCTGGCGGGCCTTGCCGCGCCTGGCATCACGACTGTCATCGAGACCGAGGCCAACCGCGACCACACCGAATTGATGCTGAAGCATTTTGGTGCCGACATCACCTCGGCACAGGAGGGCGTGCACGGCCGCCGTATCACGCTCAAGGGCCAGCCCGAGCTGCACGGTGCCAATGTCGTGGTGCCGGCCGATCCCTCTTCGGCGGCTTTCCCGGTGGTCGCGGCGCTGATCGTCGAGGGCTCCGATGTCGTCCTGTCGGATGTCATGACCAATCCGCTGCGCACCGGCCTGTTCACCACGCTGCGCGAAATGGGCGCATCGATCGAGGAGAGCGAAGTCCGCGGCGACGCCGGCGAGCCGATGGCGAAACTGCGCGTGCGGGCCTCGAAGCTGCGCGGCGTCGTGGTGCCGCCGGAGCGCGCGCCCTCGATGATCGATGAATATCTCGTGCTCGCGGTGGCAGCCTCTTTCGCCGAGGGCACCACGATCATGCGCGGCCTGCAGGAGCTGCGCGTCAAGGAATCGGATCGCCTCGAGGCCACCGCTGCCATGCTCCGCGTCAACGGCGTGAAGGTCGAGGTCTCCGGCGACGATCTGATCGTCGAGGGTCGCGGTCACGTCCCCGGCGGCGGCACTGTCGCGACCCACATGGACCACCGCATCGCGATGTCCGCATTGGTGATGGGCTGCGCCTCGGACCAGCCGGTGACCGTGGACGACACCGCTTTCATCGCCACCAGTTTCCCGGACTTCATTCCGATGATGCGTTCGCTAGGGGCCGAGTTTTCATGATCATCGCCATCGACGGACCCGCGGCCTCGGGCAAAGGGACGCTCGGCAAGCGTCTCGCGCACCATTACGGCTACCGTCACCTCGATACCGGCGTGATCTACCGTGCGGTGGCCTATGCCCTGATGCAGTCCGGTCACGATCTCCGGGACGAGGAGGCTGCGGTCGCTGCGGCGCTGGAACTCGATCCCGAAAAGTTCGGCAATCCGGCCCTGAAGACCCAGAAGGCCGGCGAGGGCGCCTCCATCGTCTCGGCGATCCCCAGGGTTCGCGAGGCCCTGGTCAATTTTCAGCGGCAATTCGCCGCCGATCCGCCCGGAGCGGTGCTGGACGGCCGGGACATTGGAACCGTGATCTGCCCGCATGCGGACGTGAAGATTTTCGTCGTCGCCGATCCAAAAGTCCGAGCGCGCCGCCGGACCATGGAGGCCAAGGCGAGGGGCGAGGAGGCCGACGAGGCCGCCGTGCTCGCCGACATCATCCAGCGCGACGAACGCGACAAGAACCGGCCTATTGCGCCCCTGAAACCGGCCGCCGATGCTTACTTGCTAGATAACTCCCAACTGGATATAGAAGGCGGCGTCCGGGCCGCCATCGACATTATCGAGGCCGTCCGAGCGGGCCGGTCGCGGGGTTAAGCCGCCGCCGTCATTGGAGGAAGTGCCCGCTCCCGCTCTTTGAGGTCGATACCTCGGTCCTTTGTTTGGGGCCGACGCGATCCAGGCTCCGGACACAAGATTTCCACGTATCGAACGCGCGGGCCTCAGCCGGCCCGCTTCCGCTGTTCCGCCTTTCAGGCCGGAGCAGCGAGCGGTCGCTCGAAGGTCTTGCGGACCTTCCGACACTGCGCGTGCGATGCGCCCATGAACCCAACGGCCGGCACGACATCCGCAACTGGAGAACAAATGGCTTCGACTTCTGCTGATACCTATAGCCCGTCGCGCGACGATTTCGCCGCGATGCTCGACGAGTCCTTCGCAGGTGGCAACCTGCAGGAGAGCTCCGTCGTCAAGGGCAAGGTTGTTGCAATTGAAAAGGACATGGCCGTCATCGACGTCGGCCTGAAGACCGAGGGCCGTGTCGCCCTGCGCGAATTTTCCGGCCCCGGCCGTGACAGCGAACTGAAGGTCGGCGACGAGGTTGAAGTGTTCCTCGATCGCATCGAGAACGCGCTCGGCGAAGCCGTGCTGTCGCGCGACAAGGCGCGCCGCGAAGAGAGCTGGGGCAAGCTCGAGAAGGCGTTCCAGAACAACGAGAAGGTCAACGGCGTCATCTTCAATCAGGTCAAGGGTGGCTTCACCGTCGACCTCGACGGTGCCGTGGCCTTCCTGCCGCGCTCGCAGGTCGACATCCGTCCGATCCGCGACGTTGCGCCGCTGATGAACAATTCGCAGCCGTTCCAGATCCTCAAGATGGATCGCCGTCGCGGCAACATCGTCGTGTCCCGCCGCACGGTTCTCGAAGAGACCCGCGCCGAGCAGCGTCAGGAGCTGGTGCAGAACCTCGAAGAGGGTCAGGTCATCGACGGCGTGGTCAAGAACATCACCGATTACGGTGCGTTCGTTGATCTCGGCGGCATCGACGGCCTGCTGCACGTCACCGACATCGCGTGGCGCCGAGTCAACCACCCGACCGAGGTGCTCTCGATCGGCCAGACCGTGAAGGTCAAGATCATCAAGATCAACCACGAGACGCACCGCATCTCGCTGGGCATGAAGCAGCTGCTGGACGATCCGTGGCAGGGCATCGAAGCCAAGTACCCGCTGGGTGCCCGCTTCACCGGCCGCGTCACCAACATCACCGACTACGGTGCGTTCGTCGAGCTCGAGCCGGGCATCGAAGGCCTGATCCACGTCTCCGAGATGTCGTGGACCAAGAAGAACATGCACCCCGGCAAGATCGTTTCGACCTCGCAGGAAGTCGAAGTGCAGGTGCTGGAAGTCGATTCCGTCAAGCGCCGCATCTCGCTCGGCCTCAAGCAGACCATGCGCAACCCCTGGGAGGTCTTCGTCGAAGGTCACCCGACCGGTTCGACGGTCGAGGGCGAGGTCAAGAACAAGACCGAGTTCGGTCTGTTCCTGGGTCTCGAGGGCGACGTCGACGGCATGGTCCATCTCTCCGACCTCGACTGGAAGCTTCCGGGCGAGCAGGTGATCGACAACTACAAGAAGGGCGACATGGTGAAGGCCGTGGTGCTCGATGTGGACGTCGAGAAGGAGCGCATCTCGCTCGGCATCAAGCAGCTCGAAGGCGACCCCTTCGCCGAGCCGGGCGATGTCAAGAAGGGCGCGGTCGTGACCTGCGAAGTGCTCGAAGTGAAGGAAAGCGGCATCGAGGTGAAGATCACCGGTACCGACTTCTCGACCTTCATCAAGCGCTCCGAACTCGCCCGTGACCGCAACGACCAGCGCGCCGAACGCTTTGCCGTCGGTGAGAAGGTCGATGCCCGCGTGATCCAGTTCGACAAAAAGGCCCGCAAGGTCCAGGTGTCGATCAAGGCGCTCGAAGTCGCCGAAGAAAAGGAAGCCATCGCGCAGTACGGCTCCTCCGATTCGGGAGCAACGCTCGGCGACATCCTCGGCACCGCGCTCAAGAACCGCGACAGCAAGTAAGCGAACCTTTCGGTTCGCCAGACATCGAAGCCCCGGCGCGAGCCGGGGCTTTTTTGTTGCCGCCTCCACAAACTCCGCTGTCGTCCCGGACAAGCGCGCTCAAAGCGCGCGTAGATCCGGGACCCATACCCACAGGGAGTGGTTTGACGAAGACTCGGAGTGGGCGTCTCGCGTCACACTCCGCCCTGCGGGTATGGGTCCCGGCGTTCGCCGGGACGACATGTGAGTGTATGGCAGCATCTCGGCCTACGCTGTCACAGCCTTGTTTTCTTCTAATTGCGCCGCAATTGATGTATCCAGATAAGCCGTTGGTCACGCTGTGAGGGCACAACGCGTCCGGCCTTTCATTTGGAGATATCTAGATGTCGCTCGATTCGGACATCATCGTCGATCGCCGCAGGATCCGCCGCAAGCTGACGTTCTGGCGCGTGATGGCTGCGCTGATCGCGATTGCGGCGATTGCGGGCTTTGCGCTGGTCGTGACACCGGGTACGCGGGGCACGTTCGCATCCGCCGGCTCGATCGCGCGGGTCCAGATCGAGGGCCTGATCCGCAGCGATTCCGATCGTACGCAGGCGCTAGAGCGGCTGGAGAATTCGCAGGCCGCCGCCGTCATCATTCACATCAACTCGCCGGGAGGCACCACCGCCGGCTCCGAGCAGCTCTACGATTCACTCGTCCGGCTGAAGGCGAAGAAGCCGCTCGTCGTGGTGGTCGAGGGCCTGGCTGCCTCCGGGGGCTACATCACGGCGATTGCCAGCGATCACATCATCGCCCAGCAGAGTTCGCTGGTCGGGTCGATCGGCGTGCTGTTCCAATATCCCAACGTCAGCGAGCTCCTGAAGACCATCGGCGTCAAGGTCGAGGAGGTGAAGTCGTCACCGCTGAAGGCCGCGCCCAACGGTTTTGAGCCGACCAGCCCGGAAGCACGGGCCGCGCTCGATGCGCTGGTGAAGGATTCCTATGCCTGGTTCAGGGGATTGGTGAAGGAGCGGCGTGGCATGGATGACACGCAGCTCGAGAAAGTGGCTGATGGCCGCGTCTTCACCGGGCGCCAGGCGATCGATCTCAAGCTGATCGATCAGATCGGCGACGAGAAGACGGCGGTGACCTGGCTGGTCGAGCAGAAGGGCGTCAAGAAGGGGCTCTCCGTGCGCGACTACAAGCTCCAGCCGCGCTTCGGCGATCTGCCATTCCTCAAGACGGCCGCCGCCGTTACGCTGGAAGCGCTCGGTTTGGGCTCGATTGCGCATCAAATCGGGCAAACCGGCGTCGCGCAGGCGGTCGATCGGTTCGGAATCGATGGAATGCTGGCCCTGTGGCAACCGGCCGCCTCAAATTGAGGGGGTTGGGCGAGCGGCTGAGGGTTTTCCCGTTTGGCGGGCGTCGGGTCAGCCCGCTTTTTCGGCATTTGTCACGTAATTTCGCGACGCTCAACCTTGATTTAGCGTCTTGACAGATCAAGGTATTTTCACGGAAATGGTCATCCGCACGCTTCCGGGTCCTATCTCTCGATGATCAAATCCGAACTTGTTCAGCGTATCGCCGAGCACAACCCGCATCTGTACCAGCGGGATGTCGAGAACATTGTGAATGCGATTCTCGAAGAGATCGTAGCGGCCCTCGCGCGCGGTGACCGCGTCGAGTTGCGCGGCTTCGGTGCCTTCTCGGTCAAGCATCGCCCTGCACGCGCCGGGCGCAATCCACGCACCGGCGCCCATGTGCCCGTCGATCAGAAGAGCGTTCCGTTCTTCAAGACCGGCAAGGAAATGCGCGAGCGGTTGAACCGCGACCATCCGGATCCCGGCGCGCCCGACTGAGGCTGTCGTCGTCGGGGTTTAACCGAACGGCCGCATGATGCGGCCGCAAGCTTGATTCAAGACGAGCGATCGCGATGCGAAAGTTCCTGACCGCGCTGATCGTGATCCCGCTGGGCCTGATCCTGGTGGCCTTCGCCGTTGCCAACCGGCACTTCGTCACGGTCTCGTTCGATCCGTTCATTGCGAACGACCCGTCATTGTCGGTCACGCTGCCGCTGTTCCTGCTCCTGATCCTGGTCGCCGCCCTCGGCGTCTTCGCCGGCGGCTCCGCCGTCTGGCTCGGTCAGCGGCGCTGGCGCCGCGCGGCGCGCCGGCACGAGACGGATTCACGGGTCGCCAGGGCCGAACTGGCCGATTTGCGGGCCCAGGCGGCCGCGGCAAAGCCCGGCTCGCAGCGCCTTCCCGTACCCTCCGGGGTCGGGCTTTACGGGCCCATCGGGCGAGACAAGCAGCGCGCGACGTTGTAGAAGCGGCCCCGACCGAAAACGCTGTTTTCCGGCCGCACGTTGCGGCCTCCATTTGCTTTGAGACCATGTCCCTGCTCGTCAAAATCTGCGGCCTGTCCACGCGCGAGACGCTTCAAACGGCGCTCGAGGCGGGTGCGGATATGGTGGGGTTCGTGTTCTTCCCCCCTTCGCCGCGGCATCTGTCCCTGGAGCTCGGCCGCGACCTCGGCCGCCAGGTGAAGGGGCGCGCGCTCAAGGTCGCCCTCACCGTCGACGCCGACGATGCGACGCTCGACAACATCATGGACGCGCTGTCGCCGGACATTTTCCAGCTGCACGGCAAGGAGAGCGTGGCGCGGCTGCGCGACATCAAGCAGCGGTTCGGCCGCCCGGTGATGAAGGCGGTCCCGGTCGCGACCGCGGCCGATCTCGCCGTGTTGCCCGGCTATGCCGCGATCGCCGACCGCATCCTGTTCGATGCCCGCGCGCCGAAGGATGCGACCCGGCCGGGCGGCCTCGGGGAGCCCTTCGACTGGCACCTGCTCGAAAACCTCGATCTGAAGCTGCCCTACATGGTCTCGGGCGGGCTTCATGCCGACAATCTCGCCGAGGCACTCCGCGTCACCCGCGCCGGCGGTGTCGACGTCTCCTCCGGTGTCGAGAGCGCCCCCGGCGTGAAAGATCCTGAGATGATCAAGGCCTTCATTCGCGCTGCGCGCGCCAGCCAAGAATCCAGCCAAGAGTTGAGTGTTCGATGAACGTCGCCAAACCCAATTCCTATCGCAGCGGTCCCGACGATCGCGGCCATTTCGGCATCTTCGGCGGCCGCTTCGTCGCCGAAACCCTGATGCCGCTGATCCTCGATCTCGAGAAGGCCTACACCGAGGCCAAAGCCGATCCGGCCTTCCAGGCCGAGATGAACGGCTATCTCACGCATTATGTCGGCCGGCCCTCGCCACTCTATTTCGCCGAGCGCCTCACCGAGCATCTCGGCGGCGCCAAGATCTATTTGAAGCGCGAAGAGCTCAACCACACCGGCTCGCACAAGGTGAACAACGTGCTCGGCCAGATCATGCTGGCGCGGCGCATGGGCAAGAAGCGCATCATCGCCGAGACCGGCGCCGGCCAGCACGGTGTCGCCACCGCGACGCTGTGCGCGCGCTTCGGGCTCGAATGCGTGGTCTATATGGGCGCCGTCGACGTCGAGCGGCAGCAGCCCAACGTGATCCGCATGGAGATGCTGGGTGCGACGGTGGTCCCGGTGCAGTCGGGCACGCGCACGCTGAAGGACGCCATGAATGAGGCCCTGCGCGACTGGGTCACCAACGTGCACAACACCTTCTACTGCATCGGCACGGTGGCCGGCCCGCATCCCTATCCGACGCTGGTGCGCGACTTCCAGTCGATCATCGGCAACGAGACCAAGACGCAGATGCAGGAGGTCGAAGGCCGCCTGCCGGATTCGCTGGTCGCCTGCATCGGTGGCGGCTCGAACGCGATGGGCCTGTTTCATCCGTTCCTCGACGATCCCTCCGTCGAAATCTTCGGCGTCGAAGCTGCGGGCCATGGGCTGACGCAGCTGCATGCGGCGTCGATCGCGGGCGGCCGTCCCGGCGTGCTGCACGGCAACCGCACCTATCTCTTGATGGACGCGGACGGCCAGATCCAGGACGCGCATTCGATCTCGGCCGGCCTCGATTATCCCGGCATCGGCCCCGAGCATTCCTGGCTGCACGAGATCGGCCGCGTGAATTATCTCTCCGCGACCGATGACGAAGCGCTCGCCGCGTTCCAGCTGCTGTCGCGCCTCGAAGGTATCATCCCCGCGCTTGAGCCCGCGCACGCCATCGCCAAGGTGATGGAACTCGCGCCGAAGCGGCCTCGGGATCACCTGATGGTCGTCAACCTCTCCGGCCGCGGCGACAAGGACGTCCCGCAGGTCGGCGACATCCTGAGGGGCAAGAAGTGACCACGCGTATCGACACCCGTTTTGCCGAGCTTGCGAAGCAGGGCCGCTCGGCCTTCGTCACCTTCTTGATGGCCGGCGATCCCGATCCGGCGACCTCGCTCGAGATCATCAAGGCGCTGCCGAAATCAGGCGCCGACGTCATCGAGATCGGCATGCCCTTCACCGATCCGATGGCCGACGGTCCCTCGATCCAGGCCGCCGGGCTGCGTGCGCTCAAGGCCGGCATGACGCTGAAGAAGACGCTGGAGCTGGTGCGCGGCTTCCGCAAGGACGACAATGCGACGCCGATCGTGTTAATGGGCTATTACAATCCGATCTACATTTACGGCGTCGACAAGTTCCTGGTCGATGCCAAGAGCGCGGGCGTCGATGGTCTGATCATCGTCGACCTGCCGCCGGAGGAGGACGACGAGCTCTGCCTGCCCGCGATGAAGGCCGGCCTCAATTTCATTCGTCTGGCGACACCGACGACCGACGACAAGCGGCTGCCGGCCGTGCTCGCCAACACCTCGGGCTTCGTCTACTACGTCTCGATCACCGGCATCACCGGTGCGGCGGCGGCGGACTCCTCGGCCGTGAGCGAAGCGGTGGCCCGCATCAAGCGGCACACCAAGCTGCCGGTGTGCGTCGGCTTCGGTATCCGCACGCCGGAGACGGCGCGTGCCATTGCCTCCCATGCCAATGGTGCGGTCGTCGGCACCGCGCTGGTCGATGCGCTCAAGAACAGCCTCGACGCCGAGGGACGGGCGACCGGCAAAACCGTTAACGCCGTGGCTGAGCTGACGGCGGCCCTGGCCCAGGGCGTCAAGGGCGCGCAACAGGCGGCGGAATAGGCCATAATTCCGCTTTTGGGGCGGGCGACACGGCGACACGGCGGCTTGCCGGGCAACGGCCCGGTCGCCATATATCCCTTCAGGCGATCCGCAAGGCGGGCCGCACATCGGAGCAAACCATGAACTGGCTTACCAACGTGGTCCGGCCGAAGATCCGCAACATGCTGCGGCGGGAGACGCCGGAGAATCTGTGGATCAAGTGCCCGGACTCCGGGCAGCTCGTGTTCTACAAGGACGTCGAGGCCAACCAGTTCGTCATCCCCGGCTCGAACTATCACATGCGCATGGGGGCGGTGGCGCGCTTGAAGTCGATCTTCGACAACGAGACCTGGTTCGACGTCGCGCTGCCTGACGTCACGCCAGATCCGCTCAAGTTCCGCGACGAGAAGAAATACGTCGACCGCATCAAGGACGCGCGCGCCCGAACCAATCTGAACGATGCGATCAAGGTCGGTTACGGCAAACTCGAAGGCTCCGCCGTCGTCGTCGCCGTGCAGGATTTCGACTTCATGGGTGGCTCGCTCGGCATGGCCGCAGGCGAAGCCATCGTCCGCGGGCTCGAACTCGCCGTTGAAAAGAAGTCGCCGTTCATCGTGTTCGCCGCATCAGGCGGCGCGCGCATGCAGGAAGGCATCTTGTCGCTGATGCAGATGCCGCGCACGACGGTCGCTGTGCAGATGCTGCGCGAGGCCAAGCAGCCCTATATCGTCGTGCTGACCAACCCGACCACCGGCGGCGTTACCGCCTCCTATGCGATGCTCGGCGACGTTCAGATCGCCGAACCCGGCGCGCTGATCGGCTTTGCCGGCGCCCGCGTGATCGAGCAGACCATCCGCGAGAAGCTGCCTGAAGGTTTCCAGCGCGCCGAGTATCTGAAGGAGCACGGCATGGTCGACATGGTCGTGCATCGCCACGAGCTGCGTCCGACTCTGGCGCGGCTCTGCCGTCTGCTGACCAAGGCGCCGGCGCCGGAGACCGCGTCGAAGCCGATGCAGCCGGTGCTCAGCCCGGCACAGATCGTATCGGCCGCCGAGACGGCGCCGGCTGCGCCGCACGCGTGAACGCGTCCTCTGACAGCGCGAAGACGCCGCTCGGTGAATTGATCGGGCGGCTGTCGGTCCTGCATCAGAAGCGCATCGATCTCGGGCTAGAGCGGATGCACCGCCTGCTCGAACGGCTCGGCCACCCCGAGCTCAAGCTGCCGCCGGTGATCCACATCGCCGGCACCAATGGCAAGGGCTCGACGCTCGCTTATCTGCGCGCGACGCTGGAGGCAGCAGGCCTGCGGGTGCACGCCTACACCTCGCCCTATCTTGTCAGGATCAACGAGTGCTTCCGGCTCGGCCGCGTTGGCGGTGGCGTGCTGGTCGGCGATGACGAATTGCGCGCGGCTCTGGAAGAGGTCGAACGCGTCAACGGCGGCGAAGCCGCGACATTGTTCGAGCTGAAGACGGCGGCCGCCTTCCATCTGTTTGCGCAGAACCCGGCCGACGTGGTGCTGCTCGAAGTCGGCCTCGGCGGCCTGCTCGATTCGACCAACGTGATCGATGCGCCGGCGGCCTGCGTGATCACGCCCGTCAGCATGGACCACATGGATTTCCTCGGGGACACCCTGACGTCGATCGCCGGCGAGAAGGCGGCGATCATCAAGCGCGGCGTGCCCGTGATCTCCGCGGAGCAGGCGGGCGAAGCCATGGCGGTGATCGAAGCGCAGGCCAAGCGCATGCGCGCGCCGCTTTTTGCGGCGAACGAGAGCTGGCACGTCAATGTCGAGCACGGTCGCCTCGTCTACTCCGACGATCGCGGCCTGATGGATCTCACGGCGCCGCGGCTGTTCGGCCGCCACCAGTTCGACAATGCCGGCCTTGCGATCGCGACGCTGCGCGCGATTCCGAACTTCAGGATCAATCAGGCGGCGTTCGAGGCCGGCATCGTTGGTGCCGAATGGCCGGCGCGAATGCAGCGCATCACCTCCGGTGAATTGCTCTCGTGGGGTCCGCAAGGCTCGGAGATCTGGCTCGATGGCGGGCACAATGCCGAAGGCGGCCGTGTGGCGGCGGCGGCGCTCGGAGATCTCGAAGAGCGGGTGTCGCGACCGCTGGTCGTCATCGCCGGCATGATGGCCAACAAGGATGCGCAGGGCTTCCTTGCCAATTTCGCCGGTCTCACCCGTCACATCATCGCGGTGCCGATCCCCGACACTGAGAACGCGATGCCGGTCGATCGCCTCGCCGACGCCGCCCGCAGCCTCGGCATGCGCGTCGAGACCGTCTCCGGCGTCGAAGCCGCGCTGCGCGCCCTCTCGAAGCTCGCCTACGAGGTGCCTCCGCGCATCCTGATCACTGGCTCGCTGTATCTGGCCGGCCACGTGCTGGCGATCAACGGCACGCCTCCTGCATGATTTCTCTTGTCCCGGACGCGCGGAGCGCGAGCCGGGACCCAGAATGCCGCAATGTGGGCCCCGGCTCAGCAGCGCACCACTGCGTGCTGCGCTGCGTCCGGGGCACGAGAGTGGGGATAACAACATGCGCTTCGCCGCGATTGCCGACGTTCACGGAAACTATCTCGCGCTGGAGGCGGTGCTCGCCGACATCCGCGCCCTTGGGATCACCGCCATCGTCAATCTCGGCGACATGCTGAGCGGCCCGCTCGATGCGCGCCGCACCATCGAGATCCTGATGCAGCTCGACGCCGTGCACGTGCTCGGCAATCATGACCGCTATCTGCTCGACCGCTCCCCGGAGCAAATGGGCTCGTGGGATCGCCCCGCCCACGCAGCGCTTAATACCGTGCAACTGGATTGGCTGCGCGCGCAGCCGATGACGCGCGTCTTCCGTGATCAGGTGTTCCTCTGCCACGCGACGCCCGATAACGACGAAGTTTATTGGCTAGACATGGTGCACCCGGAGGGCGCGGTGGCGCTGTCGCCGCTCGACCGCATCGAGCAATTCGCGCTGGGGCTCACGCAATCCCTGATCCTCTGCGCCCACACTCATCTCGCCCGCGCCGTGCGCTTGCATGACGGCCGGCTGATCGTCAATCCCGGCAGCGTCGGCAGTCCTGGGTATCGTGACAAGCATCCCTATCCGCATGTAGTCGAAGCTGGCACGCCGCATGCGCGCTACGCGATCCTCGAGCTGGCTGATGGTGCCTGGCAGGTGACATTCCGCCACGTCGCGTATGATCACGAGGCGATGGCGGCGCTGGCGCGGCGCAATGGGCAGCCCGAACTGGCGCAGGCGATCGCGACCGGATGGCTCAGGTAAATCCTCTCGTGTCCCGGACGCGGTGCAGCGCAAAGCGCTGCTCCGCAGAGCCGGGACCCAGACTCGCGGCTTCTGGGCCCCGGCTCTGCACTAGACCGACTCACCTCAGCAGCTTCATCGGATCGGCCACCTTCTGCTTCAGTTGCTCGAAGCTGCATTGCCGCGGCGCCTTGTCGGGGCGCCAGCGCAGGATCGAGGTGCCGTGGCGGAAGCGTTCGCCGCTGAAATGGTCGTAGCAGACTTCGATCACCAGCTTCGGTCTCAGCGGACACCATTTTGCCGAGCGCTCGGTGGACCAGCGGCTCGGTCCGCCCGGCGCGTTGCCGGTGAAGCCGGGTTCTGCGATCAGCGCCTCCACCCGGTCGGTCAGCGCGGGCTTCTGCTCTGCCTTGATCGCGGATGTGAAGCCGACATGATGCAGCAAGCCACCATCGTCGTAGAGCCCGAGCAGCAGCGAGCCGACCACCTTTCGCCCGGCGATCTTGTTGGTGGCGTAGCGGAAGCCGCCGACCACGCAATCGGCGCTGCGAAATTTCTTGATCTTCTGCATGCCGTCGCGATTTCCGGCCTGATAGGGCAGGTCGACGCGCTTGGCGATGACGCCGTCCGAGCCGCCACCGGATTGCGCCAGCCATTTTTTCGCCGTGGCGAAGCTCGTCGTCGCCGGCGACAGGCGGAAGAGGCCGCCCTTCAGATGGGCCTTCGCAAAAGCCTCCAGCGCCGGCCGCCGTTCGCTCAGCGGCCTTCCGGCAAGCTGCTTCTGTTTTACCGTCGCGAGCAGATCGAAGACGAGATAGAGCGCCGGCGTGTCCTGCGAGAGCTTCTTCACGCGGCTCGCCGCCGGATGAATCCGTTGCAGCAGCGCGTCGAACGAAAAGCTCTTGCCGTGCGGTACGACGATCTCGCCGTCGAGCGTGAAACGGTCGGCTTTCAGCTTCAGCGCCGCGGCGACGACTTCCGGGAAATAGCGCGCGAGGTCCTCGCCCGATTTCGAGCGCAGATCGACATGACTGCCGTCGCGCGACAGCAGGCAGCGAAAGCCATCCCATTTCGGCTCGTACTGCCATTCGTTGCCGCGTGGAATGGCGTCGACTGACCGCGCCTCCATGGCAACGAAAGAGGTCGATTTTCGCGCGCGCTTTGCGGGAGGGGCGGGCAAGGGTCGGGACTCGTCATACGCTGGACATGTCCCGTCAACGCAAACGGCCGGCATTTCGCCGGCCGTTGTCGAAAATAAACTTGCGCCAGGCGATCAGACCGCGGAGGTGATCCACTGCTGCAGCTTCGCCTTCGGCGCCGCGCCGACCTGGCGGGAGGCCATCTCGCCGCCCTTGAAGATCATCAGCGTCGGGATCGACATCACGCCATACTTGGACGCGGTCTTGGGGCTCTCGTCGACGTTGAGCTTCACGATCTTGACCTTGTCGCCCATCGCGCCAGCGATCTCGTCGAGGGCGGGCGCGATCATGCGGCAGGGGCCGCACCACTCAGCCCAGAAATCGACGACCACAGGACCGTTCGCCTTGAGCACTTCGGCTTCGAAATCGGTGTCAGAAACCTTGCCAACGGCCATGGGAGTACCTCGTTCGGTTGAAAGAATCGGCGCGGATGGGAATCGCGCCCGGGATCATGCCGTCAACCTATGAACGGCCCCTTGCCGGGTCAAGGACGCTCACACTGAGATGAAGGGATGCCAGCGCCGCGTCCAGCGCGGGGGCTGAAATCTCCATATATTCAAGGGCCTCGGTCCAGAGCAGGACGGCGCGGATGGGCTTTTGGGGATAAAGCCGCGCCAGCACCGCCCGGTACAGCGCAAGCTGCCGGACATAGGCGGCGGGCGCTGCGGCCGCGTTCTTGGGCGCCGCCTGGTTGGTCTTGAAATCGACGATCAAAACCTCATCCGGACGAACGATCAGCCGGTCGATCTGTCCCGACACCAATGCCGGGGCGCGGCCCGGCCGCTCCAGCCTGCCGGCGATGGCGACTTCCGCCCGGCTGCCGGCGGCAAAGACCGGCGCGAAGCGCGGTTCAGTGAGCAGGGCGAGTACCTTGTCGGCCAAAGCGGCGCGGTCGGCCTCCGTCCAGTCCGCGGCATTGCGCGCCATGAAGCCGAGCGCGGCCTCGCGCCGGCGCTCCGCGGCGATATCAGGCAGGGATTGCAGGAGACGGTGAACCAGCGTGCCGCGCTGCAGTGCGAGCGCGCGGGACCGCACCGATTCGCCGGTCCGCACGCTGCGGCCTTCCTCAGCCGACTGGCCGGACGGACGTACCAGGTCGTCGTCAACGGTCTCGCGCGGCGCGGGCGTTCGCAGCCAGGCCGGCAGCGCGACCGTCTGGTCCACGGTCGTCGCCGGGATACCCAGCGCCGCGACATCCTCCGGCCGGGCGAATCGGGTCACCTTGCCAAGCGGCGTCTCGATCGTCTGCTTGTCCAGGCCCGAGCCTTTGAGCCCGGTGTCGACCAGGTCATACCAGCTCAGCTTGCGGACTGTCCTCATATTGCCGGGCATGCAGCCGCCGACGATCAGCCGATCGGCCGCGCGCGTCATCGCGACATAGAGCAGGCGGCGATATTCGTCCTCGGTCTCCTCGAGCATCGCCTTGCGCGCGTCGGCGACGGGCTTGGGGTCGTCGGCCTTGCGGCCGGCCCAGACCACGACCTCGCCGCCATTGCCGCGCGGCACGTGGATCAGCCGAACCCGCTGCGAGTCCGCGGGCGACGACGTGGTGTCGACCATGAATACGACCGAGGCCTCCAGGCCCTTGGCGCCATGCACCGTCATCACCCGCACCTCGTCGCGCGAGATCTCCATGTCGCGCTTCACCTCGGTGTCGGCCGAGCGCAGCCAGGCCATGAAGCCCTGCAACGATGCCGGCGCCTTGCGCTCACAGCTCAGCGCGAGCTCCAGGAATTCGTCGAGCGCGTCGTTGGCCTCATGCCCGAGCCGGCGCAGGATGCGCGCACGGCCGCCGTCGCCCCCTAACAGCCAGGCGTAGAAGGCAAACGGCGTTTCCTCGCGCGCGCGCGTCTCACAGGCTTCAAGCCGCCGCAGCACGGCCGCAAACTTCTCGCTTCCCTTCGCATGCTCGCCGAGTGCGCAGCGCAGCGATCCCTTGCGGTCGTGGGCAAGCTGGAACAGATCGTCGTCATCGAGACCGAACAGCGGGCTCTTCAGCGCCACCGCCAGCGCGAGATCGTCCTGCGGCAGCAGCAGGGCATCAGCGAGGTTCATCAGGTCGATGATCGCGATGTGCTCGGTCAGCTTGAGCCTGTCGGCGCCGGCCACCGGAACGCCAGCGTGCTTCAGCGCCTGGATCACGGCATCGAAGGCATTGCCGCGGCGGCGCACCAGGATCAGCATGTCGCCATAGCGCAGCGGTCGGCGCTCGCCTTCGTGCCCGGTCAGCGTGCCACTCTCGACCAGCCGCTTGATTTCGGCCTGGATGCGGCGCGCCAGCTTGACTTCTGGGCTGGTGACAGCGACGCCGTCGAACGGCGCGCGCCAGCCCTCGATCTCCTGGCGGTCGTCGGCGACAGCCAGATCCCACAGCTCGATCACGCTCGGACCGGCATCGGCGAGCGCGTTGTGCAGGGGATGGCCGATCTCGACCGAATGGATGCTCTTGTAGATCTCCTGGTCGCGGAAGACGTGGTCGACCGAGTGCAGGATCGCAGCGCCCGAGCGGAACGAATAGGTGAAGGCGACCGGATCGAACTTCAGCCCCGCCGAGGTGAACTTGCGGTGCAGCTCGCGCCGGCGCGCGTCGAACTCGTGCGGCGCCGCACCCTGGAACGAGAAGATCGACTGCTTCTCATCGCCGACCGCGAAGACCGTGCGGTTCAATCCTTCGCGCGCGCCTTCGCCGGCGGTGAATTCGGAGATGATGTGCGCGACGATGTCCCATTGCCGCGGGCTGGTGTCCTGCGCTTCGTCGATCAGCACATGGTCCACGCCGCGGTCGAGCTTGTAGTGCACCCAGCCTGAAGACACACGGTTCAGCATCGCCAGCGTCTTGTCGATGAGGTCGTCGTAGTCGAGCAGCCCGCGCTCCTGCTTCTCGCGGCGGTAGTTGGCGGCGGCCGCGGTGGCGATATGCAGCAGGGCCGCGGTGCGGTCACGCATGGCGACCGCCCGGCGCTTCTCGATCAATGCACTGACCCGCTGCGCCTCGTTCTCGAACAGGCGCGCGACCGACGGGTTGTGCTCGCCAAACTTCTTGGTCAGCACCGCCTTGCGCGGCAGCTTTTCGTCGGTGAGGAAGACGCAGAGATAGGCATCGACCTGCGCGCTGCCGGAGAACGCCTTGGCCTCGCGGAGCCGACCGGCCTGGTCGTTGTCGGACTTGCTGCCGTCTTCCAGCGCAAAGGCGATGTCGTCCCAGCGCGATCGCGGCAGATAGGGTCCATCGAGAATCTCGGTCTCGACGTCCTCGATGCGATCGCTCGCATCGACGCCCAGCGCCGCCGCCATCTGCGCAGCAGCGGCTTCGGCGTTGCCGGCCTCATCCGTCCAGGCCATGAAGTGATCGCGGCTCAGGCACGCTTCGCGCACGACCTCCTTGAAGGTGACGTCGGCCGCGCTCGCCATCGCGGTCAGCAATGCGCGACCGGTGACGCTCTCCGGATCGCGCGCGGCCTCCAGCAGCACCTTCAGATTGGCGCGCTCCATCATGTCGGTCTGGTCGCGCTCGTCGATCACGGCGAAGCGCGCGGGAACGTTGGCCTCGAACGGAAACTGCTGGAGAAGGCGCGTGCACAGCGCGTGGATAGTCTGCACCTTCAGCCCGCCCGGCGTCTCCAGCGCGCAGGCGAACAGTTTTCTCGCTTCGCGCCGAATTTTCGCGCTGGGATGCGGGATGCCGACAGCGCGGATCGCTGCGTCGAGCCCGGTATCATCCAGCGTCACCCAGTGACCAAGCGTGGTGAACACGCGTTCGGCCATGTTGGCGGCGGCGGCCTTTGTGAAAGTGATGCAGAGGATCTTCTCCGGCGGCACGCCCGACAGCAGCAGGCGTATCACGCGCTGCACCAGCACATGCGTCTTGCCCGAGCCGGCATTGGCCGACACGAAGGCCGACGCGGTTGGGTCGGACGCACGCGCCTGCCGCGCGCGGACCTCGTCGGGGATGGGGCGCGGTGCCTTCACCATTCCTCGATCCCCAAACCGCCGGCCGCGGACCATTCCTTGATCCGGGCGAGATCGTCATAGGTACCGTAGCGATTGGACCACATCGGCAGGTTCAGCGAGGTGTAGGGCTGGTTCTCGTCGTCGAAGGCACGGATCAGCGCTTCCAGTTTGGCCCGCGCTTCGGCGGCCGCTGTGTCCGGCGGCTGCGGCTCGTCGCCGGGTTTGTACTTGAGCTCGAGGATGCGCTCCTCGCCCGGCGGATTGTTGCCGCTCAAGCGCACATAGACGAGCTGGCTCACCGACGCGCCGGCGTCGATATCGGGAAAGCCACCCTCGCGGAGGATCGCGGCCTCCAGTGTGAGCTGCGGCGACAGGCCCATGCGGACCTGCTTGCCGGTCGGCGGCTGTCCGGTCTTGTAGTCGAGGATGGCGTAGCCGCCGCCCTGGCGCCGCTCGATGCGGTCGGCGCGCGCGGAAAGATAGAAGGTGCGCGCATTGTCGAGGCGGATCGATATCTCGCCGCGGGTCTCCGCCGTGATCGATTCGATCGCGTCGCGGCGCGCGGTCTCCCATTCGCCGAACCAGCGCGCGATGCGCTGGAAGCGCGGCCACCACAGCGCCCGCGCCTCGGGTCGCTCCATCAGCGGCGCGAAATATTTCTCGCCGATCGCTCGCAGCACACGGGCGGGATCGTCAGGCAGATTCGCCGCATAGTTCTCGGTGAACTCGCCGATCGCGTCGTGGATCGCCGAGCCGCGGTCGGC
>NZ_AJQF01000473.1:0-2435 GCF_000261705.1 Bradyrhizobium genomosp. III
CACCGACATCCTGAGCGGCCGCGTCGCGCGCGGCGGCCGCGGCTCGGGCTGCTTGATTGGCCTGACCTCGTCCGGCTGGTCGAGCGCGCCCGCGAACTGCACGTATTTCTCGCCGGCGCGAACGGCCGCCTTCCAATGATCGTCGCCCGCAACCGCCTCCAACCGATGCAGGAAGCGCGAAGCCACCGCCGGCGCGCCGCCGGCCTTGGCGGAATGGGTGAGGATCACCTCGTCGCCACCGAGCAGCTGGGCAAAATCGTGGGCGGAGAGGCCGATGCGGCGCTCCGGCAGATCGAGACCGAGCTCGTGCCGCATCGGCCGGCTCAGCCAGGGGTCGATGCGCGGCGCCGGTGGCCAAACGCCTTCGATCAGCCCGCCGACGATGATGCGGTCGGCCTGCATCAGGCGCGATTCCAGCGGGCCGTAGATCTGCAGCCGCGCGCCCGGCTTGTCGCGCCGCCGCACCGCGCGGTCGCTGAACGCGGTCTGGAAGACGTCGGCGTAATCAGGCAGCGTCACCATCAATCCGCTGGTCGTGCCGCCGCGCAGCAGATCGTCGAAGGCGCCGGCGAGCGCGAGGCCTTCTCGCTCCTCGAAAGCGAGCGGAATGCCTTGCTCGTCACGCGAAAGCTCGATCATGATCTCGCGATGCCGGTGCGCGAGCTCGGCGAAGTCATATAGTTTTAGTGGCGCCAGACTCTCGATCGGTGCCAGCGCCTTCTGCAAGGCGTCGATCAGCGTCTGGATGCGCTCGATGTCCTCGGCCTTGAGGCGCGCGCGGGGCTCGGCCTTGTGAAGCGCGGAGGTCTCGCTGCGCCACAGCTTTGTCAGCTCGTCCCGAAAACGGTTGAATTCTCGCAGCAGGCCGCCGGTGCCGGCAGGCGGGCGCGTGCCGCGCAGGACTGCAAGTTCGAGATCTTCGATCGCTGCCTTCCATGCGCCAGGCAGCCGTCCAAGCCGGCACAGCGGATGCTTCAGCATCGCCAGCAGCGTTGGCGGCTCCAGCCCCTTGGTGGCCGCCTCTGCCACAAGCCGCGCGAAAACGCCGGCGGATGTTTCCATCAGCACGTCACCGCCGGAATCGTCGAAGGGGAGATCCCATCGGGTCAGCGCAGCCATCACCCGCCGCGCCAGCGCGCGGTCCGGCGTCACCAGCGCTGCCGATTTGTCGAGATGCCGTGCTTCGCGCATGGCGATGGCAATGGCGAGCGCTTCCATTTCAGGGTTGGGTGCTTCGACGACCGCGAGGTTTTTCATGCCGCCGGAGATCTTCGCCGCGACATCCGGCTGCTTCAGCCGGTCGTGCCAGACTTCCGTCTTGGCCGACGGTCGCATCGATTCCGAGGCGAGCAGATCGCGGCCGCCTTCTGCCGGCGGCTGGAGAATCTCGACGTCACTGCGCTTGATGCCAAAACGATCCAGCAGTGCGTGCATGGCATATTGCGGATGGTTCGACGCCGGATGCTCCGCGAACTTGCCGAGCGAGTCGCGCACGCCGCCGATGCTGCGCCAGGCGTCGTCGTCGAGATCTGTATCGAGGCCCGGCAGCACCACTGCACCATGCGGCAGCGAGGCGACCGCGTGCAGGAATTTGGCGGTGGCCGGCATCGAGCCGGTCGAACCCGCTGCGATCACCGGTCCGTTCGGATGCGCGGTCAGCCGTTTGGCTTCCGCCGCGATCAGGAGATCGCGCCGGGCTGCGGGTTCAATCCGGTTGATCTCGGCGAGATGCCCGGGCCAGGCGATGCGCGCGATCCGCAAAAATTCGAGCGAGTGCTGCCAGTAGCGGTCGAGGTTGTCAGGTACGAGGCCGTCGAGCGCGCTCCAGTCGACGCCGCGCGTCACCATGTCGTCGATCAGGCGTGCGAGGTCGCCGGCGAGCGCCAGCGTCGAAGCAGGCCCGCCGACCACCAGCGGCGACAGCACCGGGCCCTTGGCCCAGGCCGCGACCAGTTGCGCCAGCGTCAGCCGTCGTTCGAGCTCGCCGAGCCGCGGGGGTATGTCGAGGGGCGTTGGGCCGGAGAACTGCTCGCCTTCGTCGGCGAAGGCGAGTTCATCCTCGTCGATGTCGCCGAGCGCGACGATGCGCGGCAGCACCACGGCGTCCGCTTTCATCTCGTCGAGGAAGATCTCGCGGACCACGCGCATCGCGCGCCTTGTCGGCAGATACAGCGTGGCATCCGCCAGCCGCGCCGGTTCCTTGCGCGCCTCGAATCCCTCGACCAGCCGTCCGTCGAGCAGGCTCGCGACGATCGTGCGCAGGAATGGAACTGAGAGGGGAACGCTGAAGACGCGCATGAGCTGCCTGATTCGGAGATCAGGGCAATATAGGGAGGCGCGGTCGAATGGTCATGGGGCGGGGGAAGTCGTCCCCGCTGTTCGCGAGACCTGACAGGTCTTGTAGCAACCATTAAAGCACGCCCGATTTCCGCGAG